>JAUYQP010000058.1 GCA_030697205.1 Mycobacteriales bacterium | reverse complement strand
CGAGGAGTTCCTCGAGGCCACCAATGACGACCCGACGCCCTACGTCTGGACTGCCACCGCAGAGTCCATTCTCGCCAAGATCGCGCGCGCCCGCGACACCCTCCAACAAGTAGTCAGCTAATCAAGAGACGGACCACTAGCTCGATGTCCGGCCCCCAGTCTGCGTCGCAGTCCGCTGGGCGGGGCGGCCTGCTCCACCTGGAGTCATTTGCGCGGCATGTTGCGTAGTCGCGCGCCAGGAAGCACAGGATGTTCTTGGTCGGCGACGCGAACGCTTGATCGGCGCTCACCCGCGTCACCTTCAGCGGCACTGGCGGCGCGGTGGCGCTGCTGCCTGCCTGCGTGGTCCTGTCGGAGGTAGGTGTCGCCGTCGCGAGGGTGGTTGCCGCTGTCACCGAGGCACTCGGAGTGCCCGGTCGCACCGGGCCCGGGCCCGCGGGTGTACTCGTATCCGCGCTGCACGCGCCAGCCGCAACAAGTACGACGGCGACGAGCCCGCATCGCTTTGCGAAAGACCCTGTACGCGCCACGAGGCGGGAGCCTGCCACAAAGGCAGGATCTTCATTCGGCTCTCTCAGGCCGCATGGCCGAAGAGGGTAGAACGCGCCGCGAAGAAGGTCGGCTATCCGTATGCGCCACTGCCACGGAGGTGGCGCTCTCGTCAGGCTGCGGATGCAGTGAGGATGCGGAGGAGTCGGTCGTTGGCTGCCGCCGCTGCGCGGGGCGGTCGGGGTGCTCGCGCGGTGAGCGGTGGTGGCCAGACCTGCTCGTGGGGCTCGGCGGGTCGGAAGCCGTGCTGGTCGAGGAGCCTTCCGTCACGTAGCCGCAGGGTCGCGCCGTCGTGCACGCGGGCGTGGCAGCTGCTGGCGCCTGTGCAGAGCGGGGCGCAGTTGATCAGGTCGGTGGTGCCACCGTCGCGCCACCACAGGGCATGGTGGAGCTCGAGGCGGTCAGCAGGGGCCTGGCAGCCGTCGGTGGCGCACCGCCAGTCCCACTGGGTCATGCTCGCGAGCCACTGCGGGTGGGTGAAGACCCGGCTGTCACGACCGACGTCGAGCACGGCGCTGTCCTGGTCGAGGACGACCCGGGTCAGGGTCGCGTTGCACAGCAGCATGTCCAGCGTGGTCTCCGCGACCGCGCTGCCGTCGGGGTAGGTCGCGGGTGGGACCGGGTCACCGAGCAGCCCCGGAGGCAGGACCGGGTCCGTTCCGGTGGTGTCGGTGTGCGGGAGGAGCTGCCCGTCGCGGGTGAACAACGGCTCGGTGAACGGATCCGGCAGCCGTGCCCCGGTGTCCGGGCAGGTCACCGGCACCCCGTAGAGGTCACGCATGCTCTGGTGCGCAGCCAGGCGTGCTTCGGGGACGGTCACGACGAGCTGCACACCACGGCCTCGGGTGACGGTCTCGGTCCGCGCCATCCAGGAGCTGGCGATCCCGACGAGCGCGTCGACGTCACGCTGGGCGGGGGTGCGGGTGTCCCCGGCGGTCTGGTCGTTGCGCCGCCACGCGCTCAACGCGGCCTTCAGCACCTGCCCGCTGTGCGGGTCGAGGGTCCCGATGAGGTTCCACATCCCCGCGAACCCCTCGGTCAGGGAGGCCTTGCGTTCGGTGACCTTGTCGCGGTCCTCCTGCGCTGACGGCTCCGGCGCGAGAGCACGAAGCCGCTTGCCGAGCTCGCGCTGCAAGGTGAGCGGGTCGGTGAGCTCCGCGAGGTCGCAGAACGCCTGCTCCTGCTCCCCGAGCCACTCGGGGGTGTTCAGCGCGCTGCCGATGATTCGTGTGTCGAGCAGGTCCAGCTGGGTGAGCAGGACCGAGGCGTGGGCGGCGCTGATCCGCGCCGATCGCAGCAGCCGCTCCACCGCAGGTCGCTGTCGCAAGCCCCGGGCGAGCTTCGCCCACCGGCGGGCCTCGCCCGGGCTCATCGGCGCGGACGCCTCGGTCGCGCTGTGACGGGCCAGCCACGCCCACTGCGCCCGCGACCCGGTCTGCTGCCAGGTCTGCGTGGCATCCACGACCTGCAACCGCGCCGCGAGGGCAGCGGCGATCTCGGCCTGCATCGCGAGCAGCTCGTGCACGTCCGCCGCCGCGACGAGCCCGTCAGACGTCGGCGAGACCGCGGCCTGCAGGGCAGAACGGGCAGCGGTCACGCGCGCATCAGCCGGAACCCCCGACGTCGCCTGCACCACCCTCATCACCCCCGCCGAGCCGTTCGCAACCTTGTGCTAATAGTAACCCGGATCGGCCGAATCGCAAGGGGTGTGGGCGAGTATTAGCCGCTACTTCTGTGAGTGCTCGAGCGGTCGCTCCGGGCGAGGAAAGCACGCACGGCACCCCGGTCTGGACGCGGGCTCGACCTGCGTTCACCCAAGCGTTCGGTCTCAATTCTGGGAACACTGGCGGCCGTCGGCGGAGGTCGCTACCTCACGCCCTTACCCTGAGCCGTATGCAGACGCCGCCGCCCTGCCAACCCGGAGACCGGGTCGCCCTGCTGTCCCCTTCGTGGGCCGGCCCGGCGGTCTTCCCCGCGGTCCACGAGCTCGGCGTCCGGCGGCTGCGCGAGGTGTTCGGTCTGGAGCCGGTCGAGTACCCCACGACCCGCAGGCACTCCACCCCAGCCGAGCGCGCCGCCGATGTGATGGCGGCCTTCACCGACCCCACGATCTCGGCCGTCATCGCGACCATCGGTGGCGACGACCAGCTCAAGGTCCTCCCCCACCTCGACCGCGACGCGCTGGCCGCGCACCCCACCCGCTTCCTCGGCTACAGCGACAACACCAATCTCCACCACCTGCTGTGGGGCCTGGGAATCGTCAGCTACCACGGCGGGTCGACGATGGTGCAGCTCGGCCGCGGTGGCCGGATGCACCCGGCCACCGAGGCCTCGATGCGCCACGCGCTGTTCGGCACGGGCACCGACGCCGTGGAAGTCCCGCAGCTGCAGGAATGGGGCGACAGCGAGCGACCCTGGGACGACCCGGCGACGCTCGAGACCGAGCCGGCGCTCGAGCCCGCCGACCCGTGGGAGTGGCACGGTCCCGCGACAGAGGTCACCGGCCGCTCCTGGGGCGGTTGCCTCGAGATCGTCGACTGGCAGCTGCGGGCATCGCGGTGGGTGCGACCCCTCGAGGAGTACGACGGGTGCGTCCTGCTGCTCGAGACCTCCGAGGAGCTGCCCGACGCCGACTACGTCTACCGCGTCCTCATGGCCATGGGCGAGCGCGGGATGCTCGGGCGCTTCGGCGCCGTGCTCGTCGGCAAGCCCAAGACCCGCTCCCTCACCGAGCCACGCACCGACGAGCAGCGCCGGACCTACGTCGAGCAGCAGCGCGAGGCCATCCTTCGGGCGACCACGGAGTACGCCGCACATGCCCCCGTCGTCCTGGGCCTCGACCTCGGCCACACCGACCCGCACGTCATCGTCCCCCACGGCGGGCTCGTGACCGTCGACCCGGTCAACCGCACCGTCACCGCGCAGTACTAGCCGAGCGATCCGGCAGGATCGGTCACCGGTCGGCCGTCGTGGCTCGATCTGTGGACGGAGGGTGCTGTGCAGATCGAGGGTGCAAGGGTCCTGCTGACCGGTGCGTCGCGTGGCATCGGGGCCGCGCTCGCGGACGCGCTCGCGGCGAGGGGGGCCGAGCTCGCGCTGGTCGCCCGCGACAGCCCGCAGCTCCGGGAGGTCGCGGCGCGCACCGGCGGCACGGCGTACGCCTGTGACCTCTCCGACGCCAGCGCCATCCCTGGGCTCGTCGTCGCGGTGGAGGCCGACGGGCCGGTCGATGTGCTCGTCAACAACGCCGGCGTCTCCGACGTCGGGTGGTTCCTCGACCGGACCCTCGACGAGATCGACCAGGTGCTCGCGGTCAACCTCCGCGCCCCCGTCCACCTGTGCCGGCTGCTGCTCCCGCTGATGGTCGAGCGCGCCCGCGGTCACGTCGTCAACGTGTCGTCGATGGCGGCCGTCTTCGCGCCCCCCGGCCTCGCGACCTACGGCGCCACCAAGGCCGCCCTGTCCCACTTCACGGCCGGTCTGCGGGCGGACCTGCGCGACGACCCGGTCACCTTCACAACCGTGACGCTCGGCTCGGTGACGACCGACATGGACCTCGGCGCGCGAGAGTACGGCCCGCTGCGGCACCTGTCCGAGAAGAGTGGCGGCCGCGACATCACACCTATGGATGACCTCGTCGCCGCCGTGCTCCGCGGCATCGAGGACGAGCGACCGGAGGTGCGGGTGCCCAAGTCGATGGCGCCGCTGTCGGTGCTGCAGAACGTCCCGCGCAAGGTCGGTCGCCTGGTCTTCAAGGGCGCCCCCGCCAAGGAGCTCCGGACGGACTGAGCCCGAGGTGGTCTGATCGGGGGGTGACACTCGCTGTCGAGGTCCGTGACCTGCGGGTGACGCGCGGCCTGCGCCAGGTGCTCCGGGGTCTCTCCTTCTCCGTGCCTGAGGGGTCGGTGACCGGGCTGCTCGGGCCGAGCGGCTGCGGCAAGACGACGCTGATGCGCGCCCTCGTCGGCGTCCAGCGCCGGGTCACCGGCGAGGTGTCGGTGCTCGGCCGACCCGCCGGAGACGCAGGCCTGCGCCGCGAGGTCGGCTACGTCACGCAGAGCCCCTCGGTCTACGCCGACCTCACCGTCGGGGAGAACGTCGCCTACTTCGCGAGCGTCCTCGGCGCGCCGGCGAGCGAGCACGTCCTCGAGCTGGTCGACCTCGCCGACCGCGCGCGCCAGGTCGTCGGCACGCTGTCGGGCGGCGAGCGTGCCCGGGTGTCGCTCGCGGTCGCGCTGCTCGGCGACCCGCGGCTGCTGGTGCTCGACGAGCCGACGGTCGGGCTCGACCCGGTGCTGCGCCGCGACCTGTGGCAGCTGTTCCACCAGCTCGCCGCGACCGGCCGCACCCTGCTGGTCAGCAGTCACGTCATGGACGAGGCCGAGCGCTGCGACCGGCTGCTCCTCCTGCGCGACGGCGAGCTGCTCGCCGACGACGAGCCGGCTGCGCTGCTCGCCCGCACCGGAGCTGCCGACGTCGAGGGCGCCTTCCTGTCGCTGGTCGCGCCATGAGCGCCCGGGTCACCCTCGCGACGGCAAGACGGGTCCTGCTCCAGGTACGCCGGGACCACCGCACGGCGGCGCTGCTGCTCGGCGTGCCGCTGCTCCTGCTGACCCTGCTGCGCTTCGTCTACGACGACCGCCCCCAGGTCTTCGACAGCATCGGCGGTCCGCTGCTCGCGCTGTTCCCCTTCACCACGATGTTCCTCGTGACCTCGGTCGCGATGCTGCGCGAGCGCCAGAGCGGCACGCTGGAGCGGCTGCTCACGACGCCCATGGGACGCGGCGACCTGCTCGCGGGCTACGCCCTCGCCTTCGGTGCGCTCGCGGTCGTGCAGACCTCCGCCGCGAGCGCGCTCGCCCTCGGACCGCTCGGCCTCGACCTCGCCGGCCCGACCGCGCTCGTCGTGGTCCTCGCGGTCCTCGACGCCCTGCTGGGCATGTCGATCGGGCTGCTGCTGTCAGCCTTCGCCCGCAACGAGTTCCAGGCCGTGCAGTTCCTGCCCGCGGTGGTGCTGCCGCAGCTGCTCCTGTGCGGTCTGCTCGCCGACCGCGACGGCATGGCCGCTCCGCTGCGGTGGCTGTCCGAGGTGCTGCCGCTGACCTACGCCGTCGACGGCATGCAGGAGCTCGCCCGGTCGTCCGAGGTCTCGGGCCGACTGGTCGCGGACCTGCTCGTCGTCGCGGCCGTCACCGTCGGCGCCCTGGCGCTGGGGGCCCTGACGCTGCGACGGCAGACCGACTAGAGCGGGACCGCGTCCTCGAAGGTCGCGGTCATCCGCTCGTTCCAGGTCGACATCAGCGCCGTCGACGGCAGGCCGAGCGACGCGAGCTCCTTGCTCCACGGGTGGTCTCCGAGCTCGAGCTCGACGCCCTCGCCGCTGAAGACCATCTGCGTTCCGCGGCCGCGCTGGGTGAAGCGCGTCGCGTGCGGACGACCGTCGAGCAGGGTGTACGACGCCATCGGCAGGTCGGGCAGGTCGTCCTCGCCACCGCGCGGGACGGACAGCCGCAGCACGAGCTCACCGTCGACGGACAGCGTCGCGGTGAGGCCGTCGGGGCGGTAGCCGAAGGAGATCTCCTCGACGGTCTTCGGGAAGCCCCAGATGTCGCGGCCGGCGTGGCAGGTGAAGCCCTGGTCGACCGGCAGCCGCAGGATGAACGAGCCGTCCTCGCCGCCGACGCGGGGCCGCACGAACGCGATCAGCCCGACCTCGAGGTAGGCGCCGAGGTCGTTGTCGCGGTAGTCCACCAGCGCGATCGCGAACTGCGCGCGGCCCGGCGAGGTCTCCACGACCTCGAAGGCGTCACCGGGCAGCAGCGCCTGCACCGCTGCCGCGTCGACCTCCCAGATGACGGTGGCGGCGGACGCGTCGCGCACCTCCACCGGCATGGTCACGGTCGTGCCGAGCACCTCGTGGGTGATGGTCACAGCGTTCTCCTCTCGAAGCGCACGTCGAGCGTGCCGGTGGCCTTCAAGGCTCGCACCGCGACGTTGGCGCTGCGCAGCCCCGTGGTCGCGATCCAGTCCCCGAGGCCGGGGTCGGTGTGGGCGATGTGCACGGCGAAGGTGCCGTCGGTGCGGGTGGTGATGTCCTTGCCGGACAGGTAGACGGGGGCGACGTGCCAGTCGCCGGACTCCATGAAGCGGGTCAGCAGCTGCACCGACCAGTAGCGGCAGTCGGGCACCGGGCCGGTCACGACGAGCACCTCGTCGTCACCGAGGTCGTCGAACCACTGGCCGGAGTACTGGATGGCCGGGGTCGGCATGACGCGCACGACGACGGAGGCGTCGACGGGCGCGTCGGTGGGGCGGCCCTCGGCGTCGACGTACTCCCCGCCGTGACGGAAGACCGCCTGGCTGATCGAGGCCGACAGCGCCGACAGCGTGGTCTCCGCCTCGACGGTGTCGCGCACGTAGGCACCCAGCGCGTCGAGCCGCGCAGCGAGCACCTCCTGCGATAGCGGCGGTGGCGGTCCCAGCGAGGGGACGACCTCGATGGAGTACGCCGCGGGCGTCTCGGTCTCGTGGTCGACGTAGTACTGGCGGACCATCACCTCTGTGACGTCGGGCTCGAGCGGCAGCCAGTTGACGTCACGCGCGGGCCCGCCGAGCCACAGCTCGAACGAGCCGTCGGCCCCGAAGGTCATCGCGTCGTCGTCGAGGTTGCCCGCGATCCGCTTCGCCCCGCCCTCACCTGTGCCGTAGAGGCAGAAGCCGAGGTAGGCGCAGGTGCCGCGCGTCCCGCTGATGCGGTAGACGAGCGAGGGGTCGAGCATGGCCGCGTCGTAGGCGGTCCGGGGGTTGTCGCCGTACATCTTGCGGTGGGGCGTCATCCAGCGAGTGAAGGCCGGGTGGCGCGGATCGCCCTTCTCCACCAGCATCTCCGCGGCGATGGCGAAGACGCGGGTGAGGTGGCGGTAGCCCTCGGCGAGCTCGCGGTCGTCGCGACCGCCGTGCGGTCCGGACACGACGCGACCGGCCTCGGCGAGCCGCTCGAGCAGCTGGTCCCACGCCTTCGCGGCGCTCATGACGGGAACCGCGCGTTGTAGGTCGCGAAGGCCGCCTCGACCTCGCCGCGGTCGAGGCCGAACTCCTCGAGGCTGTAGCTGTGAGACCCGTGCTTGTCGCGCGGGTTGGCGGCGAGGTAGTCGGTGACGCCCTGCTCGACGGCCGGGCCGAAGCCGAGACCGAGGTGCTCGCGCACCCGCCGCACGGTGCCGACCGGGTCGCCGACGGTGTCCTCGTAGCGGACGTCGACGACGCGGTCGGCGGGCAGGCGGTCGCGCACCGCCATGACGCGGTCCATCCCCCACCGCCACGCGTCGAGCTGCTCCCGGCCGACCGCGACCGGGTCGACGTCGTGCGACATCGCGCTGCGCATCGTCGTCATCAGCGAGCTGACCGAGGCGAGCACGGTCGTCGGGTCGCGGTGGGTGTGGACCAGCAGCGCGTCCGGGAAGACCTCGAGCAGCGCGTCGAGCCACATGAGGTGGCAGGGGGTCTTGAGGACCCAGTGCGCGCCCGCGTGGCCGGACTGCAGGTGCTGCAGGAAGCGCTTCTCGAAGGCGTAGGCCGGGACCATGTCGGTCTCGCGCAGCCACTCCCAATAGGAGGGCACCGGGAAGGTCGTGGGGAACTCGTAGCTCGTCAGCTGGCCCGCGTGCATCGCGAGGCACTCCTGCGGGAGCCGCGCGCCCATCGGGTGGATCGCGTCGATGCCGGGCGCGATGCGCCGGAAGCCGTCGAGGTCCTTCTCCGACAGCCGCACCCGCTCGGGGTCCTCACCGGTCGGTGCGGGGAAGGGCCGGGCCACCTCCCACGACGACGGCGAGCGCATCGCCGGGTCGGCGGCGAGCATGCCGTAGAGCACGGTCGTGCCGGTGCGCGGGAGGCCGAGCACGAAGACGGGCGCGGTGACCTGCTGGTCGGCGACCTCGTCGGCGACAGCAGCGAGGCGCAGTCGGGTCTCGAGCAGCGACACCAGGCGCTGGCGCGCGGCGACCCTGCCGAGCGCCGTGAGCCGGGCCTCGCCGTCGAGGGCGGCGGTCAGCCGCCGCAGCCCCTCGTGCCACCCGTCGTCCGGCCCGAAGTCGGTGAGTCCGGTGCGCTTGGTCGCCGCGTCGAGCAGCCCCTGCGACTCGAGCCCCGCCCTGAGCCCGAGCCGGCCGGCGACCCCGCCCACGGCGTTGATGGCCCGCACCGCCCTCGGCTGCTGCACCGTCGTCGTCACGCGCGGAAGTGAAACACGTTCTCCCCCTCGGGGGCACCTGCGCCACGAGGTCGGCTCAGCGCAGCAGCTGCACCCGCAGCGGCAGGTCGAGCTCGGCCCAGGCCCGGTCCGCGGTCAGCACCTCGCCGTCACGTCCGCGCAGGGCGAGGGCGAGGCAGCACCGGTCTCCGAGCGAGAGCCGGGCACCGCCCTCGACCGAGCGCAGGGACCCGGCGAGCACCGCGTCGTCGGACGTGAGGGGCTCGACCACTACTCCGGCGGCAACGAGCCGCTGCGCCAGCAGACGGACGTCGACGCCCCTGTCGAGGGCCTTGCCGAGGACCTCGGCGAGGTTGACAGTGGAGAGCAGCGCACCGTCCAGCAGCGGCGCCGCGACCTCGTGGCCCGGCTCTCGGAAGAGCACGGCAAGCACGCTGGAGGCGTCGAGGACGCGCGTCACCCTTCTGCCTCGACCTCGCGGCGGCGCTCCTCGAGCAGCTCGTCCACGATGGACCTGCCCCCGCGCAGGCCGACAGTCAGCGCTTGGAGGGCGGCGACGGCGTCGTTGCGGGGCGACAGGACGAGCTGCCCGTCCCGGACGCAGAGATGCAGCTCGTCTCCCGGCTGCAGTCCGAGCAGGTCCCGGACAGCGCGGGGCACCACGATGCGGCCCTGCCGGCCCATCACGACGGTGGCATCCATGTGGTCATCGTGGCACGACGCGTCCAGGGGTGGCACGCTCGCGAGGGGTCGTGGCATGCCACGACGGCGGCAGGGATCTCGTGGCGCAGGGTGGCAACGGCACCACCTGTGGAGAACCCCGCCTATTCTGGGAGCGCCGCGCAACCTCGCGGCCGTGCTGGGCGTCTTCCCCTATGACACCCGCCGACCGCAGGAGGAGACACCCGTGCGCACCCGCAAGCCCGCCGCAGGCCTGACCGCCGTCCTCGTGACGGCCGCCCTCGCCCTGGCCGGGTGCTCCGCGGGCGAGCCCGCCACCCCGCTGGCCGCCGACCAGCCGATCGGCGCCCCCTCCGCACCCGCGGGCGACCCGACCACCGCGCCCCTCACGACCGCGGTCCCCACCGTCGCTCCGGCGCCCACGGTGAGCCCGACGCGGACGAGGCCTGCTCCTCCGTCGTACGACGTGAAGCTCGTGCAGCGCCAGCTCACCCAGCAGCGCTACTACATCGCCCCGATCGACGGCGAGCGCGGACCGGCGCTGCGCAGCGCGGTCATGGCGTTCCAGAAGGTCAACGGCCTCGGTGCCGACGGCGTCGTGGGCAAGGCGACGCTGGCCGCTCTCAAGGCGCCGAAGAAACCGGTGCTGCGCGGCGCCGGGTCCGCAGACCGGGTCGAGGTCGACCTCACCAAGCAGGTGCTCTACGTCGTCAAGGGCGGCGCGGTCAGCCGGGTCCTGCCGGTCAGCTCGGGCAACGGCGAGACCTACCTGCAGAAGAGCGGCGCGAAGGCGCGGGCGCTCACCCCCACCGGCTACTTCACGGTGCAGCGGCGCATCATCGGGGAGCGCAAGGCCGACCTCGGGACGCTCTACGACCCGCAGTACTTCTACAAGGGCTGGGCCATCCACGGCTCCAACAGCGTGCCCGCCTACCCCGCGTCGCACGGCTGCATCCGCGTGACCCGCACCGACGCCACCTGGCTGCTGCGCCAGATCGGCGTCGGGACGCAGGTCTACCTCTACGGCGGCACGCACACCTTCACCGCGGGCAGCTCCGCGCCGGGCACCGACAACCCGACCGGTGACACCGAGACCCCGCCGGCGAGCCCGACGCCGACGGCCACGACCGCTCCGCCGAGCGCGTCGTCGTCCCCGTCGCCGTCACCCTCGACCACCCCGTCGAGCTCCTCGCCCACGCCGGCCCCGGTGCCGACGGGGACGCCCTCGCCGAAGCCGTAACGCCGGCTCAGGCGCGCGCGAGGTCGGTCACAGGGCCGTCAGCGGTCGGAGGCCGGGCCGGGCTCTTGGGCGCCGAGCGGCACCTCGTCCTGCTTCTCCCGCGGACGCAGCGCGGACAGCAGCCCCGCCAGGCCGATCGCGACCAGCGCGATAGGGGCCGACCACCGCGCGTCGACATCGGCGTCGGTCGTGTCCGCCACGAGGAAGAGCACGCCCGCGGCCAGCAGCACCAGGCCGAGGATGAGCGAGGTCGTGTCGCGCGGGTGCACCTCACCGCGGGTCTGCTCAGCCACGACGCACCTCCACCTGTCCGGTCCCGACCTCGAGGTCGAGCTCTGCCTCCACGTCACCTGAGCCGACCACGAGCTCCTGCTCCTGTTCGGTGCCACCACCCGGATCGGTCGACCCACCGACGTCGGTCGTGTCGATCTCCCCGAGGCCCACGTCGGCACGGATCCGGACCGTGAGGTCCTCGGGCACCAGGACGACGAGATGACCCACGCCGACCCGGGCGTCGACCTGCAGGACCTGGCCGGAGGTGTCGGCGCCGCGCAGATCGAGAGTCGCCTCGCCCAGCCCCAGCTCGAAGGTCCGCGTGGGTGCGCCACCCGCGATGGTCCAGGTCCGCTCACCCACTCCCCCGTCGACGACGCCGTCGACGGCCACCGTCGCGGCCAGCGCGAGCGCCAGCACCAGTCCGGGGAAGAAGAACAGCCAGCGCGCCCGCCCCACGACGGTCCCGACGACGAGCCCTGCACCGACGACGCAGAGGCAGACCGCCAGGATGCGCGCAGCGGTCAGCTCCTCGACACCCGCGAGCCGCAGGGCCAGCAGCACACCGCCCGTCAGCGCGGTGAGGGCGAGCACCACTCCCCCGAGCCGCGACGGCGGCCGGGGTGGTGCCGGGGGGCCGACGACAGGAGCGCCCCACCCACCGGCGTACGTCGTACCTGCTGGGCCGGGGGTCACCACCGAGGGCGCGTCCGGGGCGGCGATGCCGTCGCGACGGTCGCGGGCGACGAGGTAGGCCAGCACGCCGATGACGGCGACGGCGGCGAGGCCGCGGCCGTCGCCGAGTGCCACGGCGGCGAGCACGACCAGCAGACCGACGACGACCGCACTGCCCGGCGTGAGCCGCCCACCGCGCAGCGCGCGCTCACCGATGGACGCGTCGTGACCGGCCCGCGGGATGAGCAGCCAGCCCGCGACATAGAGCGCGAGCCCCACACCGCCGAAGAAGGTGAGGACGCCAAGGACGACGCGCCACAGCACGGGGTCGGTGTCGGTGTAGCGGCCGAAGGCGGCGCAGATGCCGGCCACGACCTTGTCGTCGTCGCGGCGGACCAGCGGGCGGGTCGTCCCCACGGGGACGGAGGTGTCGGTCATGGCGGTGACGATGCTCGCGCAGACCGGCCCGCGCATCGGGGACGCACCCTGGTCTGCATCTCAGGGTCGGACCCTGACGCGCGCCGGCCGGGTCGCGTGTGACGCTGTCCGCGTGACCGCTGCCGCGACGCCCGGGCGCCTCGTCCGCGCACGTCGCGGACGGGCGGTCGCCGGTGTCGCGAGCGGCATCGCCGAGCACGTCGGGACGCGACCGCTGCTCGTGCGCATCGCCTTCGTCGTGCTGGCCGTGACGGGCGGCGTCGGCCTCGCGCTCTACGCGGCGTTCTGGGTGGTGCTGCGCGAGCCCGACGGCGGCGCGGTCGACGACGAGGACCGCGGCGGCACCGCGCAGCTGCTGGCGCTGGGCGCGCTCGGGCTCGGGCTGCTGCTCCTGCTGTCCTTCCACGACGTGGTGAGCGGCACGGCGACCGTGCTGCCCCTGGGCGCGGCCGTCGTCGGCGTTGCGCTGGTGTGGCGGCAGGCCGACGAGTCGCAGCGCAGCAAGTGGCGGCAGACGGCGACCCGACCGCGCGACCTGGCCCGGTCCCTGGCCGGCGCCGCGCTCGTCGGGGTCGGACTCCTGGGCTTCCTCGCGACCCGCGGCGAGCTCGGCGCAGCCCGCCGAGGTCTGCTGTCCACGGCCGTCGTGGTCGTCGGCCTGGTCGTGCTGACCTCGCCGTGGTGGTACCGCATGACGGTCGATCTGCGCGAGGAGCGACGGGAGCGGATCCGCTCGCAGGAGCGCGCCGAGGTCGCGGCCGTCGTCCACGACTCGGTGCTGCAGACCCTCGCCCTCATCCAGCGCGCCGCCGACGACCCGCGCGAGGTCACCCGCCTGGCCCGCTCCAGCGAGCGCGAGCTGCGCGGTCGGCTCTACGGCACCGCCCCCGAGGGGCTGCTCGCCGCCGAGCTCGAGCGGGTGGCAGCCGAGGTCGAGACCGCCCACGGCGTGCCCGTCGAGGTCGTCGTCGTGGGAGACACCCCGCTCGACGACCGGCTGGCCGCCCTCGTCGCGGCGACCCGCGAGGCCGTCGCCAACGCGGCCCGCCACAGCGGTGCCGACAGCGTCGCGGTCTACGCCGAGGTCGAGCCCGACGCGACGACGGTCTTCGTCCGCGACCGCGGCCGCGGCTTCGAGCCCGACGCCGTCCCGACCGACCGCTTCGGCGTCGCGGAGTCGATCCGCGGGCGGATGGAGCGCTTCGGAGGAAGCGCCCGGATCCGCAGCTCCGCCGACGGCACCGACGTCCGGCTCGACCTGCCCCGGGAGGCCACCCGTGCCTGACCGCCCCACCGTCGTGCTCGTCGACGACCACCACCTCGTCCGCTCCGGGGTCCGCACCGAGCTCGGCGACGAGGTCCAGGTCGTCGGCGAGGCCGGCACCGTGGCCGAGGCCGTCGAGGTCATCACCCGGACCACCCCCGACGTCGTGCTGCTCGACGTGCACATGCCCGACGGCGGCGGGCTCGCCGTGCTCGCCGCGCTCGGCGCGACGTCGAGCCGCTTCCTCGCCCTGTCGGTCAGCGACGCCGCCGAGGACGTCATCGCGGTGATCCGCGGTGGCGCCCGCGGCTACGTCACCAAGACCATCAGCGGCCCTGATCTCGTCGACGCGGTCCGCCGGGTCGCCTCCGGTGACGCGGTCTTCTCACCGCGGCTCGCCGGCTTCGTCCTCGACGCCTTCTCCGGCAGCACCCCCCGTGCCGACGAGGCCGCGCCCGACCCCGAGCTCGACCAGCTGACCCCACGCGAGCGGGAGGTGCTGCGCCTCATCGCCCGCGGCTACACCTACCGCGAGGTCGCCGACGAGCTGTTCATCAGCGGCAAGACCGTCGAGACCCACGTGTCGTCGGTGCTGCGCAAGCTCCAGCTCTCGAACCGCCGCGAGCTGACCCGCTGGGCCACCGCGCGCCGCCTCGTCTGACCAGGACGCCCGGCCGGAAGTCGCTTGCTGCGCATGGTGTCCTGACACCCATGAGCGTCACCCAGGTCGCACCCAAGCTGCTCAGCTGGGCCAGCGACATCGAGCCCCAGACCGTCGCGCAGGCAGCGCGTACGGCCCGCCTCCCGTTCGTCGAGGGGCACGTCGCCCTCATGCCCGACGCCCACCAGGGTCTCGGCTCCACGGTCGGCTCGGTCGTGCCGACCCGCGGCGCGATCATCCCGTCGTGCGTCGGTGTCGACATCGGCTGCGGAATGATCGCGACCGAGACGACGCTGACGGCCGCGGATCTTCCCGACTCCCTCGACGCCCTCATGCCGCTGGTGTCGCAACGGATCCCTTCGGGCGTCGGCAAGGGCCACACCGCACCGGTCGCCGAGGAGGCGCTCGCGGCGCTAGGCCGGCCGCGCACCGAGCTGTCGCCGCGGCAGGAGCGCACCACGGCAGAGCAGTTCGGCACGCTCGGCTCGGGCAACCACTTTGGGGAGGTCTGCCTCGACGAGCGCGACGTGGTCTGGACGGTCCTGCACTCCGGCAGCCGCGGCATCGGCAACCAGCTGGCGGTCCGGGCGATCGACGAGGCCAAGGGACTGATGAAGCGGCGGTTCATCGAGCTCGAGGACCCCGACCTCGCCTACCTCGTGCAGGGCGAGGAGTCCTTCGAGACCTACGTCGCCGACATGCTGTGGGCTCAGCGCTACGCGATGGGCTCGAAACAGGTGATGGCGGACCGGATGCTGACGTCGCTCTTCGAGGTCGTCGGCGCCGGCGAGCAGGTCCGCACCATCAACTGCCACCACAACTTCACGCAGCTCGAGCACCACCACGGCAAGGACCTCTGGATCACCCGCAAGGGAGCGATCAAGGCCGCAGTCGGGGACTAGGGCGTGATCCCGGGGTCGATGGGGACGCGGTCCTACGTCGTGAGCGGGCTGGGCAACCCGGCCAGCTACGCGTCGTGCTCGCACGGTGCCGGCCGCCGGATGTCGCGCAGCGCTGCCCGCAAGCAGCTCAGCGTCGACAGCCTGCGCGAGGCGATGGGCGGGCGGACCTGGAACGCCGACTCGGCCGAGGCCCTGCTCGACGAGCACCCTTCGTCGTACAAGGACATCGACCAGGTGATGGCCGACCAGACCGACCTGGTGTCGGTGCAGCACGTGCTGCGCCAGGTCTTCAACTACAAGGGCGTCTGACCGGGCGCCCCGGGGATGTTCCGAGGCGCCCTCAGGAGCCGAGGCGTCGGGCCTCGTAGTCGGCGCGGGCCGCGTGGTCGGTCGCGCGCACCTGGTCGGGGACGAGACGCGCGTGCATGAGGTCGCGGCCGCGCTGCGGCAGCAGGGTCATCATCCGGGCGAGCACCGCGACCCGGCCCGGCACGAAGACCTCGAAGCGCGGCCGCTCGACCACGTCGGCGACGGCCCGCGCGACGTCCTCCGGCGCGAGCGGCGGCACTCCCCCGCTCGCGGTGCCGGCGGCGAGCTCGGTCGAGACGACCGTCGGCATCACGAGCGACATCTCGATGCCGCTGCCCTTGAGCTCCTGACGGACCGCCTTGGTCCAGCCGTGCACCGCGTGCTTGGTCGCGGCGTAGGTCGCCTCACCCGCGGGCGCGACGTAGGACGCGGCCGAGGCCACGGTGACGAGGTGACCCGCACGACGCGCGCGCATCTGCGGCAGCACCAGCTTGGTGCCCCGCACGACGCCGAGGAAGTTGACCTCGAGCTGGCGCCGCGCAACGGCCTCCGGCTCCTCGTCGAAGCGCCCGACCCACATCACTCCGGCGTTGCTCACGAGCACGTCGACACGGGGCACGAGCGACAACCACGAGGAGTACGACGCGTCGTCGGTGACGTCGAGCCCTCCCCCGACCGCACCCGGTCCGAGCTCCGCGGCGAGGGCGACGACCGCGTCGCCGTCGAGGTCGCCGAGCAGCAGGTGGTGGCCCCTGCGCGACAGCTCGCGCGCGACGGCTGCGCCGATGCCGCGGGCCGCACCGGTGACAGCGATCGTGAGTGCCATGCCGTGATCGTGCCAGGTCGCCACGGCGTGATCAGTCGAAGACGAGCGCCTCGGTCCGGCGCGGCAGCAGGGCGATCGCGACCGCGATGAGGACAGCAGTGACCGCGGTCGCCACGAAGACGCCGTGGACCGCCGCGTGCAGGCCGTCGCGGGCCGCTGCTGCCACCGGGCCACCGGCGGCCAGGGCCTGCAGGGTGCCGTCGACGTCGGACGGGAGCGCGACCCCCGGGGGCGCCGACGCGAACTCGCGCGAGAGCGTGGTGTTGGCGATCGCGCCGAAGACCGCGGCACCGACCGCCGAGCCGATCGAGCGGCAGAACATGTTGGTGCCGGTCACGACGCCGCGCCGGTCCCAGCCGACCACCGACTGCAGCGCGACAACGAGCGGCGCGGACGACAGCCCCATGCCGAGCCCGGTGAGGAACAGCGCGCCCGCCAGCTGCCAGATCGACGCGCCGCGCGGCAGCATCGCGGTGAGCACCGACCCGACGACCGCGAGCGCGACGCCGAGCAGCGCGGTGTCGCGGAAGCCGATGCGGAGGTAGACCCGGCCCGACAGCGCGGCCGAGATCGGCCAGCCCATCGTCAGCGCACCGAGAGCCAGCCCGGCCTCGACGGCACCGGTGCCGAGGACGCCCTGCGCCCAGGTCGGGACGTAGGTCGAGAGCCCGATGATGAGCGCACCGATCCCGACCGCGGCGAGGTTGCCCGCGACCAGCACCCGTCGCTGGAACACCCACACCGGCAGGATCGGCTCGACCGCGCGCCGCTCCACCTGCGCGAAGGCGAGCAGCAGCAGCGCTCCGGCACCAAGGACGGCGTACGACGTGGTGGAGCGCCACTCCCAGCCGTTGCCACCTTCCAGCAGACCCAGGATGAGCAGGGTGCACCCGGTGGTGAGCAGCAGCGCGCCGGCGATGTCGAGGGTGTGCTCGCGGCGCTCGACGCGCTCGGTGAAGCGGCGGTGGAGGGTGACCATCGCCAGCGCCCCGAGCGGGAGGTTGACGAGGAAGGCCCAGCGCCATGAGAGGTAGTCGGAGAACAGCCCACCCGCCACCGGGCCGAGCACCGACGCCACACCCCACACCGACGCGAGGTAGCCCTGGACGCGGGCGCGTTCCTCGACGGAGTAGAGGTCACCGATGACCGTCATCCCCATCGGCAGGATCGCGCCGGCACCGATGCCCTGCAGGACCCGACTGGCGATGAGCACCGGCATCGACCACGCCAGGCCGCACAGCAGCGAGGCCGCGACGAAGACCGCGATGCCGATCATGAGCAGCGGCTTGCGCCCGATGACGTCGGCGAGCTTGCCGTAGACCGGGACGGTGACGGCCTGGGCGAGCAGGTAGGCGCTGAACAGCCACGGGAAGCTCGAGAAGCCGCCGAGGTCCTCAACCACGCTCGGGACAGCGGTGGCGATGATCGTGCTGTCGAGCGCGATGAGCGCCGTGCTGACCATGATCGCGCCGAGGATCGGACCGCGCTCGGACCGCAGGCCCACCGCCGAGCGGGGTGCGTCGGTCGTGGTCATGCGGTGCTCGGGCGGGTCACAGTGCGGCTCCAGGATCAGCGGGGTCCTCCAGGGGCAACCGCCTCCCGCGCTCCCCATTCCCGCCGCGGCTCCGACCATCCGATCAGGCAGATATCCTGTTAGACCGAAAGGGCCATCAAGCACTAGTCCGGATGGCCTAGTCAGCCTAGTCTCCGAGTCCCCTTACGCTTGGAGACGCAGGTGTACCTCTCACGCGCCATCACAGCCGTCGCCGTCGGTACCGCCTTGGCACTGGCCCCGACCAACTCGACGCAAGCGGCCTCGCCGCAGAGCGAGCAGAGCTCGACCCAGGGCTTCCGCAAGGCCGTCACCGTCGACGGGATCCGGGCCCACCAGGCCGCCTTCCAATCGCACTCCGACGCAGGCGGTGGCAACCGGGTCGCGGGCGGCCCCGGCTACGAGGCCTCGGCCCGCTACGTCACCGACAAGGCACGGGCGGCCGGCCTCACCGTCACCGACAACGTCTTCGAGTTCCTCTTCAACGCCGACCGCACGCCGCCGACGCTGGCGCAGACCGCCCCGACCGCGACCACCTACGTCGACGGCACCGACTACGCCTCGATGACCTTCTCCGAGTCCGTCCCGTCGACGACCGCGCCGGTATGGGCCGTCGACCTCGTGCTGCCGACCGCTCCGAGCCCGACGGGCAGCACGTCGGGCTGCGAGGCCGCGGACTTCACCGGAATGCCCGTCGGCTCGATCGCGCTCCTGCAGCGTGGCACGTGCACCTTCGGGGCGAAGTCGGCCAACGCCAAGGCCGCCGGCGCCGTGGCGGCCGTGGTCTTCAACGACGGGGCCGATGCGGGCCGCACCGGCGTTGTCAACGGAACCCTCGGCGGAGCCGGTCTCGGCGCCGCCCTCGGCACGACCCTCGCCGTCGGCCAGGACCTGGCCAACGGCATCCGAAGCGGTGCGACGGGCAGCACCGCCACCGTCCGCATCGACCGCGTCCAGGAGACGCGCACGACCCGCAACATCGTCGCCGAGACCCCCGGTGGCAACCCGGACAGCGTGGTCGTCGTCGGCGCCCACCTCGACTCGGTGTCGCGCGGCGCGGGCATCAACGACAACGGCAGCGGCTCCGCGACGATCCTCGAGATCGCCGAGACCTACATGGCCCAGGAACGCACCCCGAAGAACAAGCTCCGCTTCGTCTGGTGGGGCGCCGAGGAGTTCGGCCTGCTCGGCTCAAAGGCCTACGTCGCCGGGCTGTCTCAGGCCGAGCGCGACAAGATCGCACTCAACCTCAACTTCGACATGGTCGGCTCGCCGAACTACGCGCGCTTCATCTACGACGGTGACAACTCCGCCTTCCCGGCCCCCGCCGAGTCGGCCAAGGGTCCCGCGGGCTCGGGTGAGATCGAGCGGGTCTTCCGCGACTACTTCGCGGCCGCGGGCCTCGCGTCGGAGGAGACGCCCTTCAGTGGCCGCTCCGACTACGGCCCCTTCATCGCCGACGGCGTCGACATCCCCGCTGGGGGCCTGTTCACAGGCGCCGAGGGCATCAAGACCGCGGCGCAGGCCGAGAAGTTCGGTGGTACGGCCGGGGTCGCCTACGACCCCTGCTACCACCTCGCCTGCGACACCCTCGCCAACGTCGACCTGCAGGGGCTCAGCGAGATGAGCGACGCCGCGGCCCACGCGACGCTGCACTTCGCCAAGCGCGACTTCGCCACGCAGCCGCTCGTCGACCCGACGCCGCCGCCGTCCAGCGGCACGGGCACCGGCAGCGGAGGCGGCCTGCACGACGACCACGACCACGAGGCCGTCGCGAGCTAGCACCCCCCCCACGGCGCCCCGGCCGGGCTTCCCCTGTCGGCCGGTGCGCCGTCCCCATGCTCGAGTCCCCGGTCAGTGCGCCGAGTGGTACGCCGCCAGGACCTCGGGTCGCAGCCGCCCCTTCTCGGCGACGGGTAGCCCCTGGGCTCGGGCCCACTGCCGCACCGCCGCGGTCGACGGCGCGGCCGGCGCGAGCGGGGGCGCCTCGGCCAGCCCGCCGAGCCGCACGGCGACCCGCTCGTCGGCGAGCGACTCGTCGTAGGCCGCGGCGAGGAAGCGGTAGGTCCACTCCTCCGCGAGCGGCCGCGTCTCGGCGAAGAAGACCGGCACCTGCGGCCAGCGCACCTGCACCCGCACGAGCAGGTCGGCGACGAAGCTCGGCTTGACGTGCTCCAGCGCGAAGACCCGCGACCAGCGGTCCTCAACGACGACAGCGGCATGCGGGTGCGTTGCGAGCTCCGCCATCTGACCGGCCAGCCGCCCGTCGACGAGTGAGCGCGCCAGGTCGTCGAGCGACTTGCGCTCGACCACGCCCACCCACCGGCCTTCCCGTCGTACGCCGTAGTCGCCGCAGGGCAGCGAGCCCTTGACCGGCGTCGCCTGCTGGTGGCTGAAGCGGTAGGCGTAGCGCTCGCGGCCGTCGACGACGAGCTCGAGGTCGACCAGCCCGCTGGCCCGCGCGGTCGGGGTCCGCACCCCCGGACGGGCCTGCTTGGCGGTGCGGGCGCTCTGCCAGAAGATCGCCTCGCGGCCGTCCTTGAGCCGGGTGAAGACCAGCTGGCTGCGGTTCTCCCGGCCGCGGTCGAGGACGAGGTCGACCGCCGGGCCGCGGGCCGTGCACGATCGCACCGGCACCCGCTCGACGATCTCCGCGTCGGCCGGCCACTCCTCGGCGCGGTGGCAGTAGACCTTGCTGGTGCGCGGCCAGGTCTCACGCGCCTTCAGCACCACCGGTCGCGGCAGCGGCAGCCGCAGCAGGTAGGGCAGCGCCGAGTCGGGATCAGGGTTGCGGGCGATGACGAAGTCGTCCGGCACGACGGCAGGGTACGACGCAACTGCCCCTGGGACGGCCGACTGCCGTCCGGCGCGCGGATGCTGCCGCGCCGGTATTGACCGACATGGTCAGGCAGATCACGCTGACGGGCGTGGCCATCCAGGTGAACCTCTACGACGCGCAGACCCGCCTGTCCGAGCTCGTCGAGCGCGCGGCGCAGGGTGAGGAAATCGTTATCGCCACGTCGGGTCGCCCCCGGGCCCGCCTCATCGCCCTGCCGGTCCGCACCGCCCCGCGCACACCGGGGGCGTGGAAGGGCACGGTGCGCATCGGCGCCGACTTCGACGCGCCTCTCGACGACCTGTGCGAGCAGAGGTGACGCTGAGGGGTTGACAGTCGACTTTCGATACATCACTGTTCGACTGTGAAGCCGAAGCCTTTGCCCGGTGCGTCGCTCTACCTCGTGCTCGCCCTGCTCGAAGGCGAGCAGCACGGCTACGCCCTGATGGGCCGGGTCGCGGAGCTCTCCGACGGGGCGTGGCGGATGGGGCCGGGCACGCTCTACGGCACCCTCAACCGGCTGGTCGGCGACGGGCTGATCGCCCAGACCCGGACAGACAACGACACCGACGGGCGGCGCCGCTACTACGCCCTGACCCCCGCCGGCCGCGACGTCGCCGCCACCGAGACCCGGCGACTGCAGTCGCTCGTGCACGCCGTCGCCCGCTACCTGCCGGCGACATGACCGTCTACGCAGCGCTGCTGCGCCTCTACCCCCGCGACTTCCGCGAGGAGTACGCCGAGGACATGGCGCTCCTGCTCCACGCCCAGCTCCGCGACGAGCCCGCTGCCCGCGTCTGGGCGCGCGCCCTGCTCGACCTCGCCCTCACCATCCCGCCCCAGCACCTGGAGGCCCGCATGTCCCGATCTGTCTCGACCCCCGCCGTCTACGGCGCGCTCGGCGTCGTCAGCGCCGTCCTCGCGACGCTCTCGCTCTGGACCGTCGGCCTGGCCCCCGTCGGCGTCGTCGGGGTTCTCCTGTTCGGTGGCCTCGCCGTCGTCGCCTGGCGTCGCGCGCACGCCCTCGACGGCACCGGTCACGCCGCCGCCCACTGGTGGAAGTACCTCGTCGCCGGCGCCGTCGGCCTGGCCGCGGCGCTGGGCTCCGTGGCCGGCCGTGACGAGCTCGCGGCCGGCCCGTGGGCGGTCTTCGCCGGGGTCCTGCTCACCAGCCTCGTGCTGCTCGCGACGGGCGCCTGCCTGTTCGTCATCCGCGGCCACCGCCCCGCCTGAACCCGCCCCCACCCGCTGTCTCGGGTCAGGCTCCGCGCTCTGGCGCGGCGGATCGACCGAGTCAGCAGGCTGGTCAGTCCGACGAGCCGCACTCCGGGCAGACATCGTCGCCCGCGTCGTCGAACCACGTCGACCCGCCGTGCACCGCGACCAGCATCTGGCCGAGGCCGTCGGCGCACTGCGACACCTCGCGGCACAGCGCCTCGAGCCGCTCCGCCGTGCAGTCCTCGACCGGCAGCACGCCCTCGACGAAGACGGCGTCACCGCGGACGACGACCCTCGCGACCTCGAGGGTGAGGTTCGCGTCGTTGACCTCGCGCAGCACCGCCGCGGTCGCCCGCAGACCCAGGACCGCGCGCGACCACACCTTCAGCCGCAGCCCGTCGGACCGGACGCTGATGAACCACGCCGCGGTCCCCTGCCGAAACGGCAGGTCGCCGTCGCAGTCCTCCACGACCTCCCGCAGCCCCAGTCCCTCACGGACGAGCTCCTTGACGTGCGACCTCGCCATGTCCACGAACGCCATCCGGCACCACCCCTCTCTCGGTGACGAGCATCCCGCGAGGGTGCGACAGGTTCGGGGCGATCCGCCGCCTGCTCAGGGCTCGCGCAGAGCGTCTCCCCACAGCGCTTCCATGCCCCGGCTAAAGGCCACCAGCAGCACCCGGTCGACGTCGGTGGTCGCCGCCCGCAGCGCCGCCACCGAGATCCGCGACGCCTCGTCCGCGGGATAGCCGTAGACCCCCGTGGAGATCGACGGGAACGCCACCGTCCGCGCACCGACCTCGTCGGCCCGAGCCAACGACGAGGTGTACGCCGAGGCGAGCACGCTCGCGTCGGCGGGCCCGCTGTAGACCGGGCCGACCGCGTGGATGACCCACCGCACCGGCGCGAGGTCGAAGGCGGGCGTCACCACGGCGGACCCCGCGGGCACCGGCGCCAGCGGCCGGCACGCCTCCAGCAGCCGCGGCCCCGCCGCGCGGTGCACCGCGCCGTCGACGCCCCCGCCACCGACCAGCGGCGTGTTGGCCGCCGTCACGACCGCCTCGACGTCCTGCAGCGTGATGTCCCCGCGCACCAGCGTGATCTCCACGAGCCGGACCGTACCCCCGGCGTGCTCTCACCAGGGGAAGAACAACGCACGCTGGCGCGTTGTCCCCGATGTCGCCCCATGACGGTGAGACCGTCATGCGCCGGGCCGACCCCCAGACGAAGGATCCCTGTGCCGTCCAGCACGTCCACACCCACGAGCATGTCCACGCCGAGCAGGCACCGTCGCGGAAGCCGCCCTGCCGAGGCCCCCCGCCACGCGCCGGTCCCCGAGACCGCCGCCGCGCGCCCCGCTGTCCTGCGCACCCCCTCCGAGGCCCCGCGACCCGCGACGGCTCCCGAGCCTGGGTCGCAGCCGGGGACTCAGCCGAGCACGCCGCCGTCACGCAGCGGTCGCGGCAACGGCCGGCGCAACGCGCGCGAGGCCACCCGCACCGCTGACACGTCCACAGCCGCAGCCACAGACACAGCTGCAGCCGTGGCGCCGAGCGCAGCCGCGCCGCCGGTCACCCGCCGGCCTGCTCCCGACCGCACCGCTCCGACCGCTGCTCCGACCACCGCCCCGGCCACCGCTTCGGCCACCGCCCCCGCCGCGCCCGCGGCACCGGGCGCGGCAGGCACATCGTGGGCCGACCTCGGCGTACCCGCTGTGCTCGTCGCCTGCCTCGAGGCCGAGGGCAAGTCGGCGCCGTTCCCGATCCAGCTCGCGACCCTGCCCGACACCCTGGCCGGCAAGGACGTCCTCGGCCGCGGCCGCACCGGCAGCGGCAAGACGCTCGCCTTCTCGCTGCCGCTCGTGACCCGGCTCATCGGCGGCCGACGCGCCCCGAAGCGCCCGCGCGCCCTCGTGCTCGTCCCGACCCGCGAGCTCGCCAACCAGGTCCTCGCCGTCGTGCAGCCGCTCGCGAAGGCCGCCGGCCTCACCAGCACCGTCGTCTTCGGCGGGGTGGGCCAGGTGCCGCAGGTGAAGGCGCTCGCGCCCGGCGTCGACGTCCTCATCGCCTGCCCCGGTCGGCTCGAGGACCTCATCAAGCAGGGCTTCTGCGACCTGTCCGCGGTCGAGGTGACGATCCTCGACGAGGCCGACCACATGGCCGACCTCGGCTTCCTGCCCGCGGTCAAGCGGCTGCTCGACAAGACCCCCAAGGTCGGCCAGCGGATGCTGTTCTCCGCGACGCTGGACAACGGCGTCGACGTGCTGGTGAAGCGCTACCTGCACACCCCCGTCACGCACTCCGTCGACCCTGCCGTCTCGCCGGTCTCGACGATGACCCACCACGTCTTCTCGGTGGCCTCCGCCGACAAGGCCGCGGTCGTGCACGAGCTCGCGTCCGGGCACGAGCGCAGCCTGCTCTTCCTGCGCACCAAGCACACCGCGAAGAAGCTCGCCAAGCAGCTCACCGCCGCCGGCATCCCCGCGGTCGAGCTGCACGGCAACCTCAGCCAGGGCGTGCGCGAGCGCAACCTCGAGGCCTTCACCAGCGGCGCGACCCGGGTCCTCGTCGCGACCGACATCGCGGCGCGAGGCATCCACGTCGACGACGTCGCGCTGGTCGTCCACGTCGACCCGCCGACCGAGCACAAGGCCTACCTGCACCGCTCCGGGCGCACCGCCCGCGCGGGCGCCGGCGGCACCGTCGTGACCATCGCGACGCAGGACCAGCTCGGTGACGTCCGCACCCTCACCAAGCAGGCCGGCATCAAGCCCGTCACCGCGATGGTGCGCCCCGGCGACGCCGCGATCACCGACCTCACGGGCCCGCCCGCTCCCCGTGTCGAGCCGGTCGAGCCGACTGAGCCGCCGCCCACGCGCGCTCCGCGCCAGCCCAAGGCCCGGGCCGCGTCCTCGGGCAAGGCGACCCCGAAGGCACCGGGTCGGGGTGCACCCGCCCGGACCCGGGCCGAGCTCGCCGCGCGCGCCGGCCAGCCGCAGAAGCCGCGGTCGACCCGGGGGCGCTAGCGTCCGACGCCACACCGGACCGAGGGAGCGAGCGTTGCGCGTCGACATGGTGAGGGCGTACGTCGAGAGCCTGCTCGAGCGCCTGACCGGCAACGAGAAGGTCGTCGCGGACACTGACGGCGACTACCCGGTCCGCTACAAGGACGCGCTCTACTACGTGCGCCTCATCGGCGAGAGCGATCCCGTCGTGCAGGTCTTCGCGACTGCTGTGGCGGGCGTGCCCTCGAGCCCGGCCCTGCTCGAGAAGCTCAACGAGGTCAACAGCCTCATCCGCTTCGCGCGGGTCTTCTGGGTGCGCGAGCAGGTGCTGGTCGAGTCCGACCTCGTCGGTCAGACGATCGACCCCGAGGAGTTCGACAGCGCCTGCCGCGCGGTCGCGACGATCACCGACCACTACGGTCCGCTGCTCGTGAAGGAGTTCGGCGGGAAGACGTCGTTCGCCGACGAGAAGGCTGAGGCGGCCGCCGACGACAAGCCGCCGGCCTCCCCCGGCACCGGCCTCTACCTCTGACCGGTGGCCGTGCCCGCGCCCGGGCTCAGAGCGCGTCGAGCTTGTCCCAGAAGGCGTCGCGCATGACGACCCGCCAGTCCTGCGGGATGTCGTACTGGTCGAGCCGACGCGACAGGTCGCTGAGCAGCGTGCGGTCGATCTCCGAGGGGATGGACGGCTTGGCCCGCTGCAGCTCGGTCTTGCTGTGGTCGGACGCGCCACGCCACCAGTTGACGAAGACGGTGTCGACGACCTCCTCGACCGCGGCCATGACCCGGTCGTCGAGGACCGGCCGGTGGTGCACGACACCCAGCCCGGTACTGGTGCTGTAGGTCGGGAGGCTGCGCGGCTCGACCGGTCGGACGCGGGGCACGACCGGGCGGATCTGCGACAAGAGCAGCGGTGAGGGGACCTGCGGGGTCGCGGGCTCGGCGACCACCGGGGCGGTCGGCTCGTCCTCGACCGTGACCGGACCGCTGTCCGCCTCGGTGTCGACCGGCCCCTCGTCGACGCCGTCGGTGCGGAGGTCGTCGCCCTCGGCGACAGGGGCGGTCTCCAGCTCGTCGTCGTGCCCCACACCGGCGGCGTGGACCTCGCGCAGCACCGCGGCAGCCGAGCGCTTGACGTGGTCGTCGATGACGAAGGCGTCGACGACGAGCAGCTGGTCGACGGTCATCGCGAGGTGGCGGCTCACGTTGATGGCGTTGCCGTCGGCGTCAGGGACACCGAGCGCCATCACCTGCACGCCGTGGTGCTGGGCCTCTTCGACGGCCTCGCTGAGGTCGTCGTCGCCGGAGACGAGGTAGACGACCTCCGCGACGCGGTTGCGCGACTGGGTGATGAGGTCGAGCGCGAGCTTGAGGTCGACGCCCTTCTGCTCCCCGTTGTAGCCGACCCGGCCGAGCCGGACCTTCACCCGCGGGATCGTCGCGATGTCCTTCTGGTTGCCTGAGGGCGCGCCCTGGCGGGTCCCCGCGTCGTACCAGTGGATGCGCAGCAACGGCAGACCGCACAGCTTCTCCACCTGCTCGGTGAGGGCGGCGAGCAGCGCCGGGACGTCCATCTCCGTGGCGGAGCGCAGCGACGTGCCGGTCACCCGCGTCGACGCCGCGGACATGAGGTAGCCGGCATCGACGTAGAGGCTGCAGTAGGAGCGCATCGCCGGACGCTATCCCGAGCCGGACCCGACGGGCCGAGCCGGCGAGCGCGACCCCCTCACCGGCCGGACTCCGAGAAGTGCTGGTAGTCCTTGCTGGAGCGGAAGCGGCCGCCCCACGACCAGCCGATCGCAGCGAAGGCGCGGTCGACGGCACCGCCGGCGACGACCATGCCCTGGCGGTAGGGCGAGCGGTCGACATAGGCCCGACCCTCGGGCGGAGCGACTGTGCCGTCGCCGTAGACGTAGGGGTTCTCGCGCGGGTTGATGTCGATCGCGGTGCCGTAGGCGTGCCGCGACCAGCCGCCCGACCCGCCGACGACGGCGCGGCAGTTGAAGGCGCTGGTGTTGTCGGCCGCCATCGACTCGTCGTCGGACCCACCGAACTCGTCGACGAGCGTGATCGACCGGATCGGGAAGCCCGCGTCGCGCAGTCGCACGAAGGTCCGCCCGACCTCGTCGGCGACCCGCTGGTGCACGACGAGGTCGCCGCGACGGGACCGTCCGTCGAAGCCGGCGTAGGGCACCGTCACGCGCCGGAGCTGGGCGGGGGCGACCGGGCAGCCGGGTCGCCACGACCGGGGCAGGTCCGCTGCGGTGACCCGTCGGACGGTGAAGGCCGCGACCACGGGAGGTGAGGTGGACGTCGGCACGGCCGTGGGAGTGGTCGCCGGTGCGGCGCTCGAGGGTGCGGCTGCCGTCGGGGCGACCCACTGCGCGACGGGGCCACCCGAGCAGGCCGTCACCGCGAGCGCAAGCCCGAGCAGCGCACATCCACGGCGGACCACCCGCCGACCCTACGTCGGTTCGTGCGACCGTCGGATTACGCTTTCTCACGATGGCCGACGACGACGTGAGCACAGTCGCCTGGGACGTGATCGCCTCGCCTGCGGCCGTGCCTGGAGTCCGGGCGCGCGTCCGCAAGACCTTGGCCGACTGGGATCGGGCGCAGCTCACCGACGACGTCGAGGTCGTCGTCAGCGAGCTGCTCGCCAACGTCGTCCTGCACGCGCCGGGTCCGGCGCGCGTGTCGCTCGCGCGCGAGCCCGACGGGCTCCTGCTCGAGGTCACCGACACGGGGGCGGCGATGCCCGCCCCACGGCTCGCATCGGACAGGAGCACGACCGGCCGGGGGCTGGGCCTCGTGACGAGCCTCGGCGAGGCCTGGGGCTGGAGCCCCTCATCGACAGGACCGGGCAAGTCGGTGTGGTGCCGCTTCGGCGCGCAGCCGCGGACCGTCGGCCCGGAGCTCGACGTGGACGCGCTGCTCGCCGCCTTCGACGACGAGCAGGTCACCGGGTTCGACGTCGAGGTCGGCTGGGCACCGACGGAGGTGGTGGCCTCCGCCAAGGACCACCTCGACGGCCTGCTGCGCGAGCTGGCGCTGGCGGAGAGCGCCGTCGGTGGCGCGCTCCCCCGTGACGTCGTCGAGCACATCACCACGGCCGTGGCTCGCTTCGCGGAGGCACGCGCCCAGCTCCGACGGCTGCTCACCCGGGCCCAGGCAGACGGGGAGCGTCGCATCCTGCTGCGGTTCACCCTCCCCGCCGAGCTGGCGGACGCCGGCGAGGACTACCTGCGGGCCCTCGCCGAGACCGACGCCCACGCCCGCGACCGCCGGATGCTCAGCCTCGAGTCTCCTGCGGCGTTCCGCGTCCTGCGCGAGTGGTACGTCCGCGCGCTCGTCGACGGTCTGCGGCGGGCGTCGTCCGGACTCGCCCCGCAGGAGCCGCCGACCTTCGAGGACCGGCTGCTCGAGGACCTGCAGGAGATCGACCGTCGGGCGCGGCGGGCCGAGCTCGCGGCGCTGCTGCAGCACGTCACCGCGCAGCTCGCGGCGGCCGACTCTCTGGAGGAGATCGCCCGCATCGCGCTCACCGAGGGAATGACCACACTGGGGGCGACGGGTGGCACCCTGTCCCAGCCGCGCGCGGACCGGCTCGAGGCGGTGCTGCAAGCAGGCACCGACGAGGCGCTGAGGCAGGTGCCTGGCCGCCCGGGACCGTCGGCGGAGGCGCTCCGGACCGGCGCGCCAGTCTTCGTCATCGGCCCCGACGAGCGCGAGGCCCTCTTCCCCGGGCTCGGCGAGCACCAGCCCGGGGTGCAGGCCCTGGCGGCGCTGCCCCTCGAGGTCGCGGGTGTGCGCGTCGGGGCGCTGCGCCTCACCTGGTCGTCACCGCGGCTGCTGACCGAGCCCGAGCGTGCCTACCTGGAGGGGCTCGCCGCGCAGACCGCGCAGGCCGTGGCCCGCGCCGATGCCCTGCGCCAGCTCACCGAAGCAGATGCGCGCAACGGCGCGCTCGCCCGGCTCGGCGAGCGGCTCGCGACCGACCAGAGCGTCGCCGGTCTCACCGACGCGGTGCTCGACGCCGCCGTGCCCCTGCTCGGTGACTGGGCGCTCGTCCACGTCGTGGAGCCCCCCGGCGGCATCGCACTCGTCGCCGGACGGCATCGCGACCCGCAGCTGACCGCGTCGCTGAACGCGCTGTTCCAGCGCTTCGAGGTCACCACCGACCAGCCCTATGGCGCCGGCCACGTCATCGCGACCGGACGCACCCAGCAGCTCCCCGAGGTCGACGACGACCTGATCCGGGCGCTCGCGCCCGGCGACGAGGACCTGCTCGCCGGCGTCCGGGCGAGCGGGGTGCGCACCGGGTTCGTCGTACCCCTGGTCGATCGGGGTGTCGTCCTCGGTGCTCTGTCCGTCGGACGCATCGACGACCCGTTGTCACCCGAGTCCGTCGCCATCGCCGAGGACGTCGGCCGTCGGGCCGCGAGCGCGCTGAACGGCTCGCGGGCGGTGTCGACCTCGGTCCGGCTGGAGCTCGCCCTCACCGCGGCACAGGTGGGGTCCTTCGAGATGCTGCTCCCCGGCGGCGAGCTGGAGTGGGACGACCGGCTGTTCGCGATGCTCGACATCGACCCGGCGACGTTCGACGGCACCCTGGCCTCGTTCTTCGCCAGGGTGCTGCCCGAGGACGCGGAGCGCACCGCTGCGGCGATCGCGGCGGCAGTCGAGACCGTGGGTGAGCTCGCGGTGGAGTACCGCGTGCTGCTGCGCGACGGGTCGATCCGCTGGCTCGAGGGACGCGGGCGGGCGCTGCCCGGCCCCGACGGCACAGCGGAGCGGCTCGTCGGGGTCGCGGTCGACGTCACCGCACTGCACGACCAGAGCGCCCGCGCGCGACGGACTCTGGAGCTGATGGCCGACGGGTTCTTCCAACTCGACCTCGACTGGCGGTTCGTCTACGTCAACGCCCAGGCCGAGGCGATGCTCGGCCGTCACCGTGGCGACCTCGTGGGCACCTCGCTGTGGGAGAGCTTCCCCGAGGCGATCGGGTCGGACTTCGAGGTGCGCTACCGCGAGGCGGTCCGCACCGGCGAGCCGCAGCGCTTCCAGGCGCAGTTCGCACCGCTGGGTACGACGTTCGACGTCCGTGCCTTTCCCGGATCTGAGGGGCTCGCCGTCTACTTCGGCGACGTCGGGGAGCGCCTCGCCACCGAGCTCGAGCGCGACCGCGCCCTCGAAAGGCTGCGGATCCTCAACGACGTCGGTGCATCGCTGACCGCGACCCTCGACCTCGACGAGGCCCTGACCCGGCTGGCCGAGCGGCTGATCCCGGTGCTCGGCGACCTCGTCACGGTCGACCTCGCCGACCAGGAGCTGCACGGGGGGCGTGGGGTGGTCGTGTCCGACGACGAGGCCCAGGCCGACGCGATCCGCCGGGCCGAGAAGCGGCTGCCCCGCCGCGAGAACCCCAAGTCGTCGGTGGCGCGTGTCCTGCGTGGCGAGCCGATCGTGCGGATCTCGGCGTCCCGCGGCTACCTCGCGAGCGTCGCGGTCGACGACGACCAGCTCGCCGCCTACGTCGAGATCGACCTGCGGCACGCGCTCGTCGCCCCACTGGTCGCCCGGGACCGGGTCGTCGGTGCGCTCACCGTCAGCCGCACGGGGGACGCTGCCCGTCCCTACACCGAGGACGAGGAGCAGCTCGTGCTCGAGCTGGGCCGGCGGGCCGGCCTCATCGTCGACAACGCGGCCCAGTTCCACGCGCAGCGCCGCGTCGCCGAGACCCTGCAGCGCTCGCTGCTCCCCGAGCTGCCGACCCTCGACGGACTCGGCTTCGACGCCGTCTACGAGCCGTCGAGCAGTGCGGCCAAGGTCGGTGGTGACTGGTACGACGCGTTCCTGCTGCCCGACGGCAGTGTCGGTCTGGTCATCGGTGACGTGATGGGCCACGACATCACCGCTGCCGCCGCGATGGGACAGCTCCGGTCGGTCCTGCGCACCTGCGCCGCCGACGGCGACGAGCCGGCCCGGGTCGTCGACCGGCTCGACCGGCTGGTGTCCGGCTTCGCCATGGCCGACCTCGCGACCGTCGTCTACGCCCGGCTCGTGCCCCTGCCCGGTGGCGGCGCCGAGCTGTCCTGGAGCAACGCCGGCCACCCGCCTCCGCTGCTGCTCGTCCCGGGGCGACCGGCCCGGTACCTCAGCGGCGCCGCGTCCACGATGATCGGCGTGGAGCTCGCCGAGCCGCGCGCGGCGGCCCTCGAGCTGCTGCCCCCGGGCTCGACCCTGCTGATGTACACCGACGGTCTCGTCGAGCGCCGCGACGCCGACCTCGACAGCGGCCTCGACCTCGTCCGCGCCACCGCCGAACGACTGGCCGCCGAGACGACAGTCGGGCTCTGCGACCGGCTTCTCGCGGCCGTGCGTCCTGAGGGCAGAAGTGACGACGTGGCCCTGCTCGCGGTGACCCTCACCGCCTGAGACCCGCGAGCGCCCCTCTGACAGCCACGGCCACCTGGCGGTCGCGACACACCCGCACGGAGTAGCAGACCCGGGCACCTGGGCGAGCGACACTGCCCGTGCCATGTCGAAGACCCGAGTCGTGAAGAAGACCGGTGCCGCCGTGATCGCCGTCCTGCTCGGGCTCGGCATCGCCGGCCAGGGCGACGAGCAGCCCGACAGCCGCGACGCCGCGAGCTCCTCGTCCCCGACTCCGACCGTGACACGGGCCGTCGAGCAGACGACCGAGGTGGTCGTGCCGGTCACGGACACGACGCCCGCCGAGACGGCGGCGCCGTCGCCGGCCGCGACCCGTGCGCCCTCCTCCGCACCCTTGCTCTTCGCCGCGTCCGGCGGCGACGGCGACTCGTGGAAGGACCGGTCCGGCAGGGAGTACCGCCTCGGTCTCGTCAACGCCCCCGAGACCGGCGAGTGCTTCGGCGCGCAGGCGACCGCGCGCCGCAAGGCGCTGGTCCGCAGCGGCTTTCGCGCCCGCAGCTACGCCACCGATCGCTACGGCCGCAGCGTCTCGCTCGTGGCCCTCGCCGACGGGCGCAACCTCAACGTCCTGCTGGCCCGGGAGGGCCTCGTCGACGACCGCTACCTCGCCGAGTTCCGCCACGAGTACGAAGCCCTTGCCGCCCAGCTCGACGCGGCCTTCGCCGAGGCCAGGCGGGCCGGACGCGGACTGTGGGGCGGCTGCCAGACCGAGACCTCGCCGCAGGGCTTCGCCGCTGCCCCGCCCGCGCAGCCGGCGAGCGACTGCCACCCCGACTACGCGACCTGCATCCCGGTGAAGGGCGACGGATCAGGCAGCGGTGAGGCCAACGACCTCGACTGCGGCGACATCCGCCAGCTGGTGCGCCTCCGCCAGATCGGCGTCGATCCCTACCGGCTCGACGGCTCCGACGACGACGGCCTGGGCTGCGAGTCCTACGCCTGAGGCGGTCCCAGCTCGGTGACCTCCGGGCGCGCGGAGCCGGACCAGGTCAGCCGCCAGCGCGACCCGAGCCGGACCGGGGGCAGCAACGCCGGGCGGAAGACCACGACGCAGGTCCCGCCGGCATGCCGCACGGACGGCCACACGACCCCCGCGGCTCCCTGTTCCAGCAGTTCGAGCGCGAGCCGCTGGCTCGCGATGTAGGAGACCGGGTCGAGGCACGGCGCGGTGCGGCGCGAGCCGTCGCGCAGGTCGGCGACGTGGTCACCGCCGACGTCGCAGCGGAAGTCCTGCCACTCCCCCTCGTCCTCCCAGACGTCGATCTCGGCCAACGCCACCGCACGGTGGTGGGTGACCTCCTCCAGTGACGTCTCGACATCGATCCCGGCGTACCACGCCCCTCGCGACTGGTCGTGGAAGCGCCCGCCCTGCCCGGGGTAGGCGAAGGCTCCGTTGACGACCTGCGACCAGTCGACGTCGTAGACGAGCTCGTGGGTTCCGAGCGCGAGCCCGGGCAGGTCGGCCTGCGCGCGCAGCCGGTCGTTGGTCGCCGCGGCCAGCGTCGTCAGCGCCGCGATGTCGCCGTCGGGGTCGGCGCTGTCGGCGTCGACGAGCGCCGCGAGGTAGGGCTCGGTCCTATCGACGTAGGTCGCCGGGACCAGCCGGTGGGTCCCGCGCCAGTCGCCCGTGGTGAAGACCGGCCACGGCGTACGCCGGGACGCGCGCGCGGCCGGGCTCACAGACCGCCGCGCCGCCCGTCGAGCAACGCCCGCACCGCGGCCATCGCCGGGATCCCGCCGGCCTGCATCACCTCGAGGGGGGTCCGCCCGGCGAGCAGCGGGTTGGTGTTGGGCAGCCGCACCCAGCGGTCGGCGAGTGCGCGCGAGTGCAGCGCGCGCAGGGCCGTGAAGACGCCCAGCAGCAGCGAGACGCGGGTGAGGCGGTCGGTGCCGAGGTCGGCCGGCGGGCGGCCGGCCTTCCACGCGAACCACGTGCTCGGCGGGATGTCGCCGAGCAGCCGGCACACCTGCTCGTTGGTGAGCTGCCAGTGCTGCGCCAGCTGGACCACGCCCCGGACGGCAGCGGGTGTGAGCTCGCGCCGCGCGGCCGCGTCACCGAGGTCGGGCAGCAGCGGCACTTCGTAGCGGCTCGCCGGAGCCATCAGCAGACCAGTCATCGGACCTCCAGAACCAGAGTATCATTCCTCTCGATCTGGACACTCTGCGTCCGATCAGCGTGCGTTGGTCGTGAAGACCGCGTCGCAACCGGCGGGCAGGCTGCTCGCTCTGACCGCTGTCACCGAGCGAGCGCCCCCTACGGGACGCCTACCCCGTTGAGGGCGCCCAGGGTGCCCTCCTGCTGGATCGGGACGAGGGTCTTCTTGTCGAGGTCGACCATCGCCACCGGCGCCAGCACCGGGTTGGGCGGGTCGAGCAGCGGGTGCAGGGCACCCGCCGCGTCCTCGAGCTGCAGCAAGCCCTGGAGCGCCTCGCTGTAGGCCCCGGGAGCCGCCAGCTGCACGATCGTCGCCGCCCCCATGTCCTTGACCAGCGTGCTCGCGAACCCCTTCTTGTCGCGGGTGTCGACGCTCTGCAGGACGAGGACCTCGTCGCCGTCGAAGCCATACAGGGGGAGGTCCCAGATCCGCGTGTCGAGCCCGCGCAGCTGGGGGGTGTCGACCCGCAGCGAGGGGACGTGACGGGACGCCTCGAACAGCACGGACAGGTAGTAGTTGCGGTTGCGGTTGACGTGACGGAACAGCGGATCGTGGGTGGTGTCGACGAGGTGAGCGCTCGTCGGCAGCGCGATGGTCGCCGTGTCGCTGCGCTGCGTCGTAGACGCCGTGAGCCCATCAGCGGGTAGGCCGTCACCCGGGCGCACGATGAGGTCAGGTCGGCCTGCGGTGGAACCGTTCATCCAGATCCGGATTCGGGTCACCTGCACGCTGCCCGAGGCGTAGAGCGCGTCGGAGAGCCCCTCCCACCAGCCGCCCCGACTCGGGATGACGGCCTGTAGCGAGAGCTCGAGCAGATCGAGGTCGGCAGGCAGCGTCGGCGGGATGTGCATGCTGATCCGCTCCGACCCGCTCGCCGCCCGCAGGCTGATCCGTCGACGGGTCTCACCGAGGTCGAGCGTCAGCGTCGCCCCGATCAGGGCGCTGGTGTAGTCGACCTCGAGGTGCACCGTCGTCACGGGCAACCCACCCGCGAGCCGGGTCGAGACCGCCCGCGCGAGGGTGTCGAAGTGCGGCGCGAGGCGCGGCTCGAGCAGGGCGGGTTGGAACCACCGCCGCAGCTCGACGATGTCCTCGTCGCTGAAGACCGGGACCGATGGGTCGCCGGCGAGGTCGAGCCGGTAGGGGGCGACACCGACGACGTCCTCGACCCGGCTGACGACGGCGTAGTTCTCGTACATCGTCCAGCGGATGAGGTTGGTGACGCGCGACAGCAGCGGGCTGATGCTGTCGACCGTCTCGCGGGTCTCCGAGCTGAGGTCCTGCACCAGCTGACTGGCAGTCGCGATCGCGGTGTTGACCGACGACTGGGCGGTCTGCAGCGCGGAGTTGACCACCAGCGAGGTGTCGACGTCGGTGGAGGTCGACGCGCTCGACAGCACCGTCGAGCCGGTCGTGGTCGACGCGGAAACCCCCGCGCCGCCCCCGAGCAGGCCCCCGACGATCGCGCCGACCGGACCTGCCACGAGGCCGCCGACCACCGCACCGATGACGCCCCCGGCCGGGTTCGACAGCCCGAGCCCGGCGCCGACCCCCGCGGTCGCGCTCACCGAGTTGCGCGTCGCGACGTTGACGACGGTGTCGATGCTCGATAGCTGCGACAGGGTGCTGCGCGTGAGGGAGAGCGCTTCTCGTCGTACCTCGTCCACGGCCCGCTCGGCGCTGCTCCGGGTGCGCTCGAGAGTGCTCGAGACGCTGCTGAGCACCTGTCCCGGGTCGAGCGAGGTGACCTGCTTGAGCTCGCCCAGGGTGTAGCCCAGGAAGACCCACTCCTGGCGCAGGGTCACGAAGTAGCGGCGGCCGTCAGGCCCGGTGCGAGCCACCGTCATCGCCTTGATGACGGGAGTACGACGACCTCGGAAGTCGGCGCCCGTCGAGGAGGCGGCGGTGTTGCCGAGGATCGGGTCGCGGGTCGCGCCGCGGAGCCGGACGATCGCCTCGGCCAGGGCGGGGGTGAAGTCCGAGGGCAGCCGCTCGAGCGGGTCGTCGCCGAGGGGTGGCGGCAGGACGGCGCCGGCGGCGTCGGTGAGCAGGGCGGGCAGCGCGTCGAGCTCCAGGTCGGCGACGGCGTGCTGCAACGACGCCGGCACCGCGACGTCGAGCGCCAGCGTCGTACCGATGACCTGGATGGTCGCCTCGACGTCGGGCACGGTGCCAGCGCTGTCGGGAGTCGGCGTCGGCAGCCGCAGCAGCACAAGACCTCCGTCGTCGGTGCGGGTGCGGTCGAGCAGCTCCTTGGTGCCCTTGGCGACCAGCCGCACCTCGATGCCGCGGCGCGTGAGTCCGGCCTTGTCGTGCACGAAGCACAGCACGACCTTGGCGTGCCGGCCGTCGCTCGCCAGAGTCGCCGAGCTGGTGAGGACGTGGGTCCGGCCGAGCAGGTCCGAGAGCGCGTTGCCCGAGCCGGCCGGCTCGGCGAACAGCCCGTCGCGCACGTGCAGGTCCTGCAGAAGCATGGTGCCCGCGATCGCGACCCGCCGGATCGAGGTGCCACCCGCGTCGAGCTGCAGGACCTGCTCCTCGACGGCCCGCTCGACCGCGGAGCCGACGGCCTTGCTGATGCTCGGGTCCTCTCGGAGCCGCTTCGACGCCTGCTCCGCGACCTGGGCGAGGACCTGCCCGCTGAGGTCGGCGGAGATCCCGGTGAGGGAGTCCACCTCCGCCGGCGTGTTCGTGACGGTCTTGCGCGTGGTGCCAGTCATGGGAGGTCCTTCCGTGGTCCACCGACGGGGCAGAGGACACCCTGGACCCGCACCCGGCCACCAGGTGTCGGCTACCCGACAGGTGGCAGCTCCCGAGCCAGTGACCGGGGGCCGACGACGTCCCCGCCGGCCGCGCGGACCCTCTCTGCCAGCCCACGGTCGGCGGTCACGACCGTGACGCCCGGACCGGCCAACGCCGCAAGGGCGTCGTCACCCGACCCCGGCGCGTGCACCACCGTGACCAGGCCGACCACGCCCTCGGGCACGCCGGCCCGCGCGGCTCCCTCGAGGACCACCGTGCACTCGCGGTCGGCGAGCCGCTCCACCAGTCGCCGGGCCGCACCGGCCCGGTCCTTCCACCACCCGTCCGGCACGGAGCCCACGACGTTGGCGGCGTCGATCACGAGCGTCACCGGGCGGCCGCGACCAGGTCGACGATCTCTCCAACTCCCGGGCCCTCGGCGTACCCCGGTCGCCACCCCCCGCGCACCAGCCCGCGCACCTCGTCCTCGACGGCGGCGAGCGAGGACGGCGGCGCGTGCATCGCGAGGTACTGCTGCACCGCCGGCATCAGGCCGTCGTGCTCTGCCGCCGCGTCGACCGCGACCCCGGACGGCAGGACGCCCTCGGGGTCGAGGTCCTCGCCGGCATAGCGCCGCACGATCCAGTCGTCCTCCACGAGGTGGTCGGCGAACCACGGCCGCACCTGCGCCTCGCACCAGGCGTCAAAGGCCCGTGACGCGTCGCGGTCGTCACCGACCTCCAGCGCGTCGAGCAGCGCCTCGGCCTGCCAGAGCCCGAGCGTGACGCCGCGGCCCGCCGACGGGTTGGTGGTGCAGACGGCGTCGCCGACGAAGAGCAGGCCCGCGGGAGGCGTGCCTTGGCCGCGGTAGGTGTTGGTGAGGGTCCCGCCGCGCATCACCGGCGTCAGCGGGACGGACGCCGCCGGGTCGGTCCACGGCGCGAGGTTGGGGATCGCGGCGACCGCCGCCTCGAAGGCCGCGGTGTCCCACAGCATTTCCAGCCGGGGGTCGTCGGACGCGCGTACGACGAGAGCCGACATCGTGCCGGCGTCCTGGGGGAAGGCGATCGCCTCGTAGCCGTCGTACCGCGCCCCATGGGGCAGCCAGGAGCGGAGCGGCTCGACGCCCGGCCGGGTCTGGTACATCCGCGAGACGTAGGACTGCCCGCACGGCCCGCCCTCCACGGGTGGTCGCCACTGCTCACCGAGGTCACCGCGCCGGCCGTGCGACGCGACGACGCGGTCGACCGCGAGCGCGCCGCCGTCGACGACGAGACCCGCGACCCGGTCGCGCTGGACCACCACCGACTCGGCGAAGCCGGTGAGCACCCTGATCCGGTCGTGCTCGAGTGCCCGGCGGAGGGCGGCCTCGAAGGTCGAGCGCCGACATGCCAGCGTGGTCATGGACGGTGGCATGCCGGGCAGCGGGTCGTTGACCACTCCCCCGGCGGCGACGACCGCGTCCCACATCGTCGGCACCCGCTCCTCGAGGACGCGACGCACGTGATGGCGGAAGAAGTGCGGGTGCAGGAACTGCATCACCCCGCGGCGCGGCCAGCTGCCGTCGGCGGGAGGGCCGGCGTCAGGGTCGACGAGCACCACCTGCTCCCCGCGCTCGGCGAGCGCGAGTGCGACCACCATCCCGACCGGTCCGGCCCCCACCACCGCTGTCGTCACGCCGCCACTCTGCTCGCTCCGCGGCCACCTGTCACCGACTGCGGCACGACCCCACGGGGTGCGGTGCCGCGCGGTGGCGGTCGGCGCCGGTGCTCCTAGGGTGTCGCTCGTGCCGACGATCGCCGAGACCTGTGCCGCGCTGCTCGCCGAGCACGGGCCGCTCACCCTCGACCGCCTCACCGAGCTGGCTGTGCAGGCTGGCGCCACGAAGGCGAAGAAGCCGCGCAAGGCCGTCGAAGACGCGATCGACAGGAGCCCGCTGGTCCTGCGCGTCGGCGAGGACCGCTTCGTCGACACCGTCACTCTCTTGCGCGACCGGGTGCTGACCCACCGGGTCACGACCGAGGAGCTCGCACAGGGCTGGCTACCGATCCACCCCGACCTGTCCGCGCTGGGGCTGCGGCCGCACTGGACCTGGGAGAGCGACCGCGGGCCGGTCGACGTGGAGCTCGGGGACGAGTTTCTGTGGCGGCTGCGTGGCGCGCCGGGCTGGCTCGACGACCTCGCCCCCGGCGACCTGCTGGGCGTGAGCCGGGTGAGCGACGAGCTGCGCCTTCAGCGGGTGGACGGACCCGTGGCCGAGCCGATGACCGATGCGGCCCTGCGGGCCCGTCTCGAGCAGGTCCTCCAGCCCTTCGACGACGACGACGTGCCGAGCGCCCAGCTCGCCTACCAGGTCCACGTCGTCATGGACGCCCTCCCGCGCTCCTTCACCGAGCCGGGCCCGCCGGTGTCCGAGCGGATCGGCGACGGCTTCGAGACCTACCGCGACGAGGTCGGTCGGGCCGGCACCGACTGGGCCGAGGCGGACCCCTTCTTCGGGCGCTACCGCTTCCGGGAGGACCGGCTGGGCGACGACGTGCTCGACGTCGCCGCGGGCTGGCGGCTCACCGACGACCAGGCTGAGCAGCTCGTCGAGCTGGTCCGGGCCGCCGACGACCTCGGCGAGGGCACCGGGGTCGACGAGCTGCGGGCGCGACGGCTCGCCGCCACCCTCGACGAGGAGGCGCTCGGCGAGGCACTGCTCGTCTGGTCCCGCACGTCCGGCGAGCCGGCAGCCATGCTCGAGCTCGGGCAGCTTCTCGCCGCTGCGACGCGTGGCAGCGCCGCCGCGCTCTGCCTCACCCTGGCTGCCACGGCCGCCGAGGAGCTACGGGACAACCTGCAGGCCGAGGAGCTCGTCGCCGCTGCCCTCGCCGCCGACCGGACTCACTACGAGGCGCACGCGCTCGCCGCCCGCTACGCCTCGGACCGCGGCGACGCCGCCTCCGCGCTTCGCCACTTGCGAGCACTCGGGCTGGGTCACGACCACCCCGACGTACGCCGGATGGCGCGCTTCGCCGAGCCGCCCTCGACAGCGGTGGGCCGCAACCAGCCGTGCCCCTGCGGGTCGGGCCGCAAGCACAAGGCCTGCTGCCTCGGCTCGCTGCGCCACCCGTTGGCCGACCGGGCGGGCTGGCTGTGGCAGAAGCTCGCGGAGTGGTGCCGCGAGCCGCAGAACCGCGAGATGGTGCTCGACGCGGCCATGACCCTGCGTCCCGACCTCGACCCGCACGAGCAGGTCGCGATGGCCATGACCGACCCGGTCGCCCTCGACCAGGCGGCCTGGGCCGACGGCCTGGTGCTGGACTTCGACGACGCGCGTGGTGACGTGCTGCCCGACGACGAGCGCGAGCTGCTCCGGCAGTGGTACGGCCGACCGCTGCGCCTCGTCGAGGTCGTCTCCACCCGCCCCGGCACCAGCTTGGTCGTGCGCGATGGCGACGAGGAGCTCGAGGTGCGCGACCGCGCCGGCTCCCGCAGCGTGAGCCCCGGCGACCTGGTGGCGACCCGACTGCTTCCCGACGGCGGTGGAGCCACCATCGCGAGCGCCGTCGTCGGCGTCCCGCGCGCGCAGGCCGCCGGGCTGCGCCACCTCCTCGCGAGCAGCGACGACCCCGATGTCGGCTTCGCCGAGTGGTACGCCGCCGCGCACCGCCCGCCGGACATGCGCACCAAGCGCGGCCACGAGCTCGTCCTGTGCGAGGCGCGGTGGGACGTGCCGCCCGGCGCGCTGTCGCGACTCGAGGCCGAGCTCGGCCCCGCCCACGACGGCGCCGTCCACCTCGTGGACGGCGAGTCAGGGGTCGCGACACTGTCGATCGAGGGCAGCACCTTGACCGTCACCACGATGTCGCGCGAGGACTACGCGACCGCCGCCCAGCTCGTGCGCCGGCTGGTGCCCGGGGCCGAGGAGGACGACCTGCAGGCCGTGCCGGCGGCCGCGCTGATGTCCGGCGAGGTCACGCCCCTGCGCCGCAAGCCCAGCGGGCCAGACCTCGCGCAGGACCCGGCCGTGCTCGCCGCGGTGCGCGAGCGCATCGAGGCCTACGAGCGCGAGTGGGTCGGCGAGCAGATCCCTGCGCTCGGCGGCCTGACGCCGCGCGAGGCGCTCGACGACCCGACCGCCCGGCGGCTGCTCGAGCAGATGCTCGGCGACTGGCCCGACGACGACCAGGGCATGAGCCCGACCCGGATCCGCGCTCTGCTCGGACTGAGTTGATCGTTGCGCCGACGCAGGGTCACCCGTCGAGCGCGGTGAGGTCGATCTCCAACTCGCCCCACGGGACGGGCAGCCTGCCCTGACCCGTCACCGCCGCAGCCGCCAGCCAGGACGCACCGCTCAGGACGAACGGGTGCACCGCGACCACCGGCTCGAGCTCTACCCGCCACATCATCGGCACCCGCTGCTCGGCGTACTCGGCAGGCTTGGACAGGCGGTCGGTGCGCCGGCTCGACGCGCTGACGATCTCGACGACGAGACCGACGTCCGCCGCCGTGTAGGCCAGGGCGCGCCTGTCGTGCGCCGCCTCCCGGCGCACCACCATCAGATCCGGGACCCGACCGTCGCCGCCGTAGTCGAACAGGCTCTCGTAGACGACCACCCACGCGCTCGGAGCTGACCGCCGAAGCTGCGCCATCAGCTCCGCGCCGACCGTCTGGTGCCAGACGGGGGGCGGCGGGCTCACGACGAGGTTGCCGTCGAGGACCTCGTAGCGGCGGCCGTCGGCGGGAAGGTCGGCCAAGGCAGCCACCGTCCAGCCACCCGCCCGGTCACCCACGCCCATCCGCCCATGATGCCTCCCACCCAGCCGCGTCGTCACGACCCGGATGCTGACGGCCGCCGCGCCATCGCGACGACCGTGAGCGCCAGGATGTGGACGCCTTCAGGTGCCTGTGGATGAGGACAGCTGCGCGGGCTGCCGGACTCAGAGGTCGATGACGGCGAGTCGCCGACCGGCTCCTCCGGCCGCGTCAGGGGCTGGTGCGGAAGCGGTCCGCGTGGAATAGTGAAACCATGCTGCAAACCCGCTGTGGACGGATCCGCCCCCGCTTCCCGCTGATGCTCGCCCTCGGGCTGAGCGTCGCGACGATGGTGCCGACGGCGCTTGCCGCCCCCGCGACGCCCCCTCCCCCGCCCGTGCAGCAGGGTCCGCTGGACACCCCGGCCGACGCCGCCGAGGCCGCCGGCTTCGAGGACCGCATCGCCGACTTCTTCTCCCCCACCGCGCGGCTGCGCGAGGCACCGGGACCCGACGACCACGGCCAGGTCTACAACCTCGTCTACGCCACCACCGACCGCGTGCCCGGCCAGGAGGTCGGCACCTCCGCCGCCGGCGACTCCGCTCTCTACAGCGGCAACTACCTGGCCGGTCAGGCCTACCGCTTCGCCCTCGCGAGCAAGCGCCTCGAGGCGCTGACCGCTGACCGCGCCGCCTACCTCGCCGCGAACCCCCAGGCCGACAACGGCGGCAACAACGGGGTCGGCACCGGCGGTGCCGGGCTCCAGGTCCTCGACGCCGAGATCGCCCGGTGGCAGGTGGAGCAGCGCGACGCCAAGCGCAAGGTCGACGTGCTGACCCGCCAGTTCCACATCCTGAGCAACATCTCCAAGGCCTGGGACTACGAGTTCGCGCCGAAGGCCAACGGCCACGACATCGACCCGCGCGACCCCCAGCAAGCCGCGGCCGGCGCGCAGGCCCTCGTCCAGGACGCCCCGGGCATCGTCGCCGGCGGGCCAGGCAGCGTCACCAAGCGCGGGTTCGTCGACTACGGCGGCGGCATCATCCACGGCGAGCCCGGGCTGCTCTTCCGAGCCTGCTCGCGCGCCGACGACCCCGACGGCTTCAACTTCGCGAAGAACGGCGAGCGCGCCTTCGGCCCGCTGCGCTGGGACGACGGCCACGACTACTACTGCCTCGGTGGCACCTCCCGCGACGCCTACGCCGGGACGACCTTCGGCCTGTCGACCGCCCTCGAGCTCGTCGGCCCCTCCGACCCCGAGCTGGCCCGCCGCGTCGCCGGTGACCTGATGGCGCTGACCGGCTTCGCCGCGAAGTACCTCTGGACCACCCCGCGCCCGCACGGCACCGTCGTACTCGTCCCGCTGTCGCCCTACGGCCACGACTTCGACCACGTCATCTCGCCGCTGTTCGTCTACGTGCCGTCCGCCCGCCTCAACATGGCCGCCGTCGCGCGCTACGCCTCGACCGTCGCCGGCACCGCCGAGCAGAAGCTCGACTTCGAGCGGATCTACCGCCAGGAGATCGCCGGCCAGCTGCCGCAGCTCACCGCCTCGATGCTCGTCGACGCCGCCGAGCCGCACGCGAGCTACTACAAGTTCCACCTCAACCACATGACCGTCTTCGACCTGTGGCGCCTCGACTCGGACCCCGTCGTCCGCACCGCCGCCGCCCAGGCCATGGGCGCGATGCAGGCCACGACCGGCGACGACCAGAACCCCTTCTACGAGGGCATCGCCTACGCGATGACGGGCGACCCCGAGCGGCTGACCGAGGCCGTACGCCACCAGCGCTCCTACATCGACTACTTCCGGGCGACCGAGGCCAGCAACCACCTCGTCACCAACTCCACGAAGTGCGGCTCGACCGTGACGGACCCGAGCAGCGGTACGCCGTACGACCTCACCTGTGTCCTCACCGACGAGACGCGGGTCATCACGACGGCGCCCGACGGCACCCGCACAGAGGTCGTCAAGCCGGGGACCGGCACCTCGCGGCGTGCCCTGACCGCGCTCCCGATCGCGATGCGCAAGTCGGCGGACTTCATGTGGCAGAAGGACCCGACACAGCTCGACGGCGGCTTCAACAACCCCCGCTACGCCAACCCCGGCTACGACTACCTCACGACCCACTGGATGCTCCGCTACTACTCCGAGGTCGTCCGCCCGGCGCTGATGCCCTTCCCGCCGTCCGGAGCCCCGACCTTCCAGTGACGGTCGCGGGCTGCACCGCCCGCGTTGCCCAAGCCGCCCACCGTTCACGCCGTCCTCCGCCACCCCGCCCGCTGTCTCGGGTCAGGCTCCGCGCTCTGACGCGGAGGATCAACCGAGACGCACCGCGCATCAGCACGCCAGCGGCTGTCTCGGGTCAGAGTGGTCGCTCTGGCGACCCCATCTGACCGAGACCCACCGGCGCACGACCCGCGGACGTAGCGCCGGCCGTGCCCAAACGAATTGCCAGATTCATACGCTGCAGTGATGGACGTCGCGGTCTCCGAACTCCGGACCCACCTGTCTGCCTACCTGGCCCGAGTCCGGGCCGGCGAGCAGATCGTGGTGACCGAGCGCGGCCTGCCCGTCGCTCGCCTCGTGGGGATCGACACCGACGATGCTCTCGAGCGTCTGACCGCGGAGGGCGTCGTCAGTCGCCCCGCGGCTACCCGACTTCCAGCCGCGGGCGTCGCGCGTGTCTCGCCGACGGGCTCGGTGTCGGAGCTTGTCGCCGAGCTGCGTCACGGCTCGAGGTAGGCCCGAGGCGACTCAGGCCCGAAGGGGGTCCGTCCACCGCAACCCGGGGAAGCGCTGGAAGTCCGTGTCGCACGAGCACAGCTCCGCGCCCTGCTCGATGGGTGGGCACCGCTACTGGGGCAGCGGTGCTTACGTCTGGAACAACGACGGGGACGCGGCGACCCTGCGCAACGCAGCCGGCTCGACCCTGGACACCTGCAGCCGGCGCGGCGGCTCCCCCGGCTACACCGCCTGCTGAGCGGCGTGCACTGCAACCGGCATCACCAGGCCGTCAGCCACCAGGCCGGACCAGCCCTGTCTCGTAGGCCAGCACCACCGCCTGCACCCGACCGCGCAGCTCGAGCTTGCCGAGGATCCGGTTCACGTGCGTCTTCACGGTCGCCTCGCTGACCACGAGATCCACCGCGATCTCGTCGTTGGTCCGGCCACGGGCGATGAGGACGAGCACCTCGAGCTCGCGCTCGGTCAGCACCCGCAGCGGCGCAGGGACACCAGCCACGGGAGGGGGGCGCGAGACGTGCTCCTCGATCAGCCGCCGGGTGAGCCGGGGCGCGAGCAGTGCATCTCCTGCAGCCACCGTCTCGATCCCCGCGACCAGCCGCTCCGCCGGGGTGGCCTTGAGCAGGAAGCCCGCGGCGCCTGCACGGAGGGCCCCGTAGACGTACTCGTCCAGGTCGTAGGTCGTGAGGACCAGCACCCGGGTGCCCGTGTCGCGCGCCACCAGCTCGCGGGTGGCGGCGATCCCGTCCAGCACCGGCATCCGGATGTCCATCAGCACGACGTCGGGCGACTCACGGACGACGACGTCGACCGCCTCCCGGCCGTCACCCGCCTCCCCGCGCACCTCGATCCCACGAGCCTCGAGCACCATCCGCAACCCTGAGCGCACCAGCTCCTGGTCGTCCGCGATGACGACCGAGGTCACACGTCCGCCATCTCGACCGGCAGCACGACCGCGAGCCGGAAGCGGCCGTCACGGGTGAACTCGTGCTCGATCGTGCCGCCGTAGACCGACACCCGCTCGGCCATCCCCACCAAGCCGAGCCCGCTGCCGGTGGACGGCCCGGGGCGTCCGCGGTTCTCCGCCTCGATGACGAGCGAGCCGCTTGTGCGTCGTAGACGCAGCTCGACGCGCCGGTCGAGGGAGTACTTCAAGGCGTTGGTCAGCGCCTCCTGCACGATGCGATAGGAGGACAGGTCGATCCCCGCAGACAGCTCGTCCAGGTCGCCATCGACGTGCACCTCCACGTCGAGGCCGCTACGACGGAACTGGTCGACGAGCTCGTCCAGCCGGTCGAGCCCCGGGTCGGGGTCGAGCCCGAGCTCGTCGTGGTCGTCACGGACGAGCGACAGCAGCCGCCCGGTCTCGGCCAGCGCGCGCCGGCCGGTCTCGGCGACCTGCGCCATCGCCGTCGCCGCCCGATCAGGGTCGCGCCGCACGAGCTCCTCCCCCGCCGACGCCTGCACCACCATTGCGCTGATCGAGTGCGCCAGCACGTCGTGCAGCTCGCGCGCGATCCGCGCCCGCTCCGCGGCCACGGCGTCGTCGCGGACCGTCGCCTGCAGCCGCGAGAGCAGCTCCGCCTGCGCGGCCAGTCGTGCGCTGCGCTCGTCGAGGGTGCGCATGACGCGACCGAAGACGTACGGCGGGACGAGCAGCGCCGCGACGAACACGACATCGGTGATGTCCGGTGGGTTGCCGTCCGAGCGCTCGACTCCGGCGACCGTGAGCACGTAGGCCGGGACGAGCACAGCGAGCCCCCGCAGGTCGGCCACCCAGCGCCCGAGGCTGAATGACGCCAGCACCATCACCAGGACCGGGGCCGCGAGAACGTCCACCGCGGGTCCGACGTGGGACAGCCCGAGCAGCGGCAGGATCGCCGCCGCGGCGGTCACGAGAGGCCACCGCCGTCGCCCGACCATCAGCGCGCAGGCGAACGCCTCGACGCCCAGCACGAGCGGCAGCCGCGGCGGCCCGTAGGACACCGCCTCCACCACCGCGATGACGAGCACCAGCAGCGGCACCAGCACATCGCGCCAGCCGAGGCTCCGGTCCTCGCTCATGGCGGAAAGGTAGCGGCTCGAGGACTGCCCGGCATCAACCTCAGGGTGGAGACAGGACCGATCCGCAGGCCGACGACGGGCGGTCGGCTCGTCCCTAGCGTCGCCGTCACCGACGACGACCCCGGGGGGATCATGAAGCTCGACGATCAGCAGATCGCTCGTGCGGCTCTTGCCGCAGCAGTAGCAGGAACGGTGCTCGCGCCGCTCGCGGCGCTCTCGCGGTTCGCGACCGAGGAGGGCAAGGGAGACCTCGAGAGCGGCGTGGTGCGCGCGTGGGCGGAGCCCTCCGCCGATGCGCTGTCGCCGTTGCTCGACTGGGCCAGCGCCGACACCGTCTACACGACCTACGGCAAGCTGTGGGCGCCGATCCTGCTGGTCGTGGCGCTGTGCGCCGTGGCCGTTCGTCGGACCCGCATGCCGGTCGGGGCCGAGAGGTGGGGGTGGCGACTGACTCTCACCGGTCTGGTGGGCATGACAGTCGGTGTCACCGGCAGCTACTGGACGCCGCTGCTCGACGAGTTCTTCGCAGTCACCCTGCTGTTCATGCTCATCGGGATGATCGGCGCGCTCGTCCTCGGGATCTCCCTGCTGCGCAGGGGCTTTCAGCCGCGAGGCGCTGCAGTGCTGCTGGCCCTGTGGCTGCCGTTGTTCTTCGCGCTCAGCGGCCTGATCGCCATGGGGGCCGCGCTGCTACCGGTGCTGTGGGCGTTCGCCCTGGCCGGACGCTCGCTGACGGTGGCGACAACGAGCCGTCAGCCGGCCCGCGTGGGCTGAGGCCTGGGTAGCAGCGTGGGATCGAGGGCCGCCGCTCGCGCGCAGCGGCCGCGGAGTGCTCGTGTCGGCCGCGTTCGCTGCAGGCTGGGCGATGTGCGGCGCTCAGGCCGGGCCGGCCCGCTCCCGGAGGACGACGACGACGGCCTGGGTCCGGCAGCTCACGTCGAGCTTGCGATAGCTGTGCTCCAGGTGCTTGGCGACCGTGCGCGGGCTCAGCGCCAGCGCATGACCGATCGCCTGGTTGGTCCGCCCTTCGGCCACGAGCTCGAGGACCTCGCGCTCGCGTGCCGTCAGGACGCTGACAAGGGCCAGTGCTGTCGACATGGCAGCCCCCACTGCTCGGCGTACGCACCTGTGCGTATGGACGCTCGACCTCCTCGCTCGCAGTGTCAAGGAGGCATCCGACACCGGGCCCGCCCCAGGAGGGCACATGAGCACATCTCCGACCACACCCACCCGTCCCGTGGACGAGGACCGACTGATGGCCTTCGTCGGCCAGGTCGTCGGCGAGCTCGGCGCGGTCGTCAACGCGCCGCTCGTCGTCATCGGCGACCAGCTCGGGCTCTATCGCGCCATGGCCGACGGCACCCCGGTCACCCCCGCCGAGCTGGCCAAGAAGACAGGGACGTCCGAGCGCTACCTGCGGGAGTGGCTGTCCTGCCAGGCAGCAGGGGGCTACCTCAGCTACGAGGGCGAGGGCCGCTTCAGCCTTCCGGCGGAGCAGGCCGTGGCTCTGACCGACGAGACGAGCCCGGCATGCGTGCTCGGCGGGTTCCAAGCGTTCGCGGCCGCCTCACGGATCACCCCCCGGCTCGCCGAGGCCTTCCGCAGCGGGGAAGGCATCGGCTGGGGCGAGCACGACGCCGGCCTGTTCACCGGCACCGCGCGCTTCTTCCGGCCCGGCTACCTCGCCCACCTCACGCAGGAGTGGATCCCCTCACTGGACGGCATCACCGACAAGTTGGCCGCGGGCGCGCGGGTCGCCGACATTGGCTGCGGCTTCGGGCACTCGACGACGATCCTCGGTCACAGCTACCCGCAGGCCATCGTCACCGGCTTCGACACCCACCAGCCCTCAATCGACGCGGCCAACAAGCTCATCGCCGACGCCGGCATCGCCGAGCGGGTCGGCTTCGAGGTCGCGTCGGCCACCGACTTCCCGGGCACGGGCTACGACCTCATCACCTACTTCGACTGCCTGCACGACATGGGCGACCCGCTCGGCGCCCTCCGCCACGCCCGCAAAGCCCTCGCCGACGACGGCACGGTCATGCTTGTCGAGCCCTACGCCGGCGATGACCTCGCCGACAACCTCACCCCCGTCGGTCGCGTCTTCTACGGCGCCTCGACGATGATCTGCACTCCGGCCTCCCTCTCCGAGGCGGTCGGCACGGCGCTCGGCGCGCAGGCCGGCGAGCAGCGCCTCCGGGAGATCGCCGCAGAGGCCGGCTTCAGCCGGTTCCGCCGCGCCAGCGAGACACCGTTCAACCTGGTCCTCGAAGCGCGTCCCTGACGGCCCGGTCAGCCGGTGTCGGCAGCCGACCTCGTCGAGCGATGACGAGAGGGCCTCACTCCGCGTTCCATGGATCGACGAGGGAGACACCTGTCTGCTCGAAATCCTTGGTGTTGCGGGTGGCGAGGAGTGCTCCGCTGGCGCGGCAGATCGCAGCGATCTGTGCGTCCATCGCGCTGATCGGAAGGCCTAGCGCTTCTCGTTCGGCGGCGATCGCGCCATAGGCGCGGGCTGCGACCTCGTCAAAGGGGAGCACCTTGCCGACGAACGCCCCGAAGCTCTCCTCGGCAGTCGCCAGGATGGTCCGCTTGCGCGCGCCGGCGGGCAGTCGTTCGATGCCGTAAGACACCTCGGCCAGGGTCACTGCGGTCACGAACAGCCTGGTCTCGTCCTGAGCGGCGAACCAGTCATCGACCTGCGGAGCAGGCGCGGATCGCATCAGCTCCGAGAAGACATTGGTGTCGACGACGATCACGTCACGAACGTCGCAGAGCGTGCAGGCTCATCACGAGCCGGTAGCTGCAGGTCGACTCCGCCGATCGCCGCGAAGCTCTCCCGCAGTGCGCTGAAGGGGCGCGCTGCGAGGCCCTCGTCGGCGACGGCCTCGGTGAGGATCTGCCGGACCTCAGCCTCCATGGAAAGCCCGTGCTCGGCCGCGCGCACACGCAGACGCCGCCTCACGTCGTCATCGAGGTTGCGAATGCTCAGGTCTGCCACAACGGCACTCCGTTCCACGTGCTAGCAATGCTAGCACGTGACGACGTAGGCGTCCCGACGCGTGCGGGCGGTGTGCTCGTTAGCTGATGGACCGAGAGCCACGCACGCCGTGAGACGCCCGAGACCCGGCACCCGGGACCCGCAAGCCCACGAGAGCGCACACCGCCACGACGACCGCGCTCACGACAAGGGCCGCACCGAAGGACGCGTAGTCGACGAGCAGCCCGGCGATCAGCGGCCCGGTGACCCCGCCCAGGTCGCTGGCCATCTGCCACACCGCGACGGCCCGACCGCTGCGCCCCTCGGTGACGTCACCGACGAGCGCAGCCGGAGCGACCCCGAGCAGCGAGGCCCCGCACGAGAACACCACCGTCGACACCATCAGCCCGACAGCACCGTCCGCCGCGGCAAGCCCCGCCAGCGCCACCGCGACGAGCAGCCCGCCACCGACGAGCGTCGGGCGGCGACCGATCCTGTCGACCGCCTTGCCCGCAGGCAGGAGCAGCACCCCCTGCACGATCGCGCCGACGGTGAACGACGCACCGATCCACCCCGCACCCAGGTCGAGCTGCTGCACCACCAGCAGCGGCACGATCGCACTGCGCACCCCGAACACCGCGAAGCCGGTCGCGAAGCTCCCAGCCAGAGCAGCCTGGTACGACGGGTCGGCGAGCGTCACCCGCAGCGGGACGGTCGGCTCTTTGGGCGGCCTGTCAGCCTTCGGCGGCTTCGGCGGCGGCTTCGGGAGCAACGTCGCTGCGGCGAGCGCCGCGAGCACGAGCGTCCCGGCGTAGAGGAAGAACGGTGCGCGCAGCGAGACGCCGATGACCGCGCCACCCAGGGCCGGGCCGGCGATCCCGCCGATGAGGAACCCGCCCCGGTAGACGCTCTGCGTCTGTCCGCGCTGCGCGGCGCTCGCGACCCGCAGCAGCAGGCTCGTCGCGGCAATCGTGAAGACCGCCGAGCCGATGCCGCCGACACCGCGCAGGATCAGCAGCTGGGGGTAGCTGACAGCCAGGCCCGCGAGCAGAGAGGACACCGCGACGACCAGCAGCCCGACCAGCAGCGCGGCCCGCTCCCCCACCCGGTCGACGAGCCGCCCACCGCTCAGCCCCGACACGAAGCGCATCAAGGCGAACGCCGAGATGACCGCGCCGGCGGCGGTGCTCCCGACGCCGAACTGCTGCGCGAATAGCGGCACCGCGGGCACCACGATCCCGAAGCCGAGCGCGACGCAGAAGGCCACCAGGGCGAGGACGTAGGTCTCGCGCGGCAGCCCCCTCAGGCTCGCCGGGGTCCTCACCGCACCATCTTCGCGCAGCAGGAGCACTCCCTAGCGGGGCCCGCCCCACCAGGGAACTGCCGGACGGCGGGGCGACCGCGACACGACGCCTCCTCGTCACCCGGCGGCCACCCGTCCCCGGTCGGATACGCCCTGTGCGCAGACTCCCCCTCGTCCTGCTGTCCTTCGCCCTCACCGCTGGCGGCCTGACCGCGCTGGCCCCGCAGGCCGCGTCCGCGGCGGTGCCCAACGCCACGCCCTGCACGTCACCGAACCCCGGCGAGGTCACCGTCGTCTGGTTCGACGTCGAGCAGGGCGACAGCCAGCTCGTCATCGGGCCGACCGGGCGCACTCTGCTCGTCGACCTGGGCGAGACGGCGTGGAATGCCACCACCGGCACCAAGGCCGAGTCCGTCGCCGCCCGGATCCGCTCCGCCTGCGGGGTGACCAGCGGTCCGGTCCACCTCGACTACGTGCTCGCGAGCCACCACCACCTCGACCACATCGGCTACGCCGGCAACCCCAACGACACGACGGCCTACGGCAACGGCTTGTGGCGACTGCTCCACCAGGACCACCTGGGCTTCACGGTCGGCACCGTGCTCGACCGCGACGGCGGCACCTGGACCGACGCCGACGGCGACAACCGCTGCGACGTCGGGACCTCGTCGGCACCTGCACCCGAGGTCGCCTGGAACAACGCCGGCACGGTCAGCCAGACCAGCAGGCGCTGGATCTGCTGGCTCTACGGTCCCGCGGGCCAGCGCGACCGCGCCGCCATCGAGGGCAAGGTCGTGACCCTGCGCAACACGGTCGCCTTCCCGTCGCTCGACCTCGGTGCCGGCGTCACGACGCGGATCGTGCAGGCCAACGCCAAGGGCGTCCTGCAGGCGGACGGCGTCACGCCGGTCAGCGGCGACCACACGTCCGACCCGGTGCCGCCGAGCGAGAACGACTACAGCGTCGCGGTGAAGGTGCAGTACGGCGGCTGGTCCTACGCCACGGCCGGAGACACCGACGGTGAGTACTCGACCTCGTCGTTCGGCTACTCCTACAACGACGTCGAGCGTGGCCTGGTCAGTGCCTTCGGTGACGTGAGCACCGCGCGCGCCAACCACCACGGCTCGAGCCACAGCAGCAGCGCGGCGTACGTCGGTGGTCTGGATCCTGAGACGGCCTTCGTGTCCTGCGGGACCAACAGCTACGGCCATCCGGCCAACCGGGTGCTGGACGCCTTCCAGGCAGCGGGCGCTGACGTCTACCTGGCCAACAACCCCTGCGACACCACCGACGGCTCCGGTGCCGCGATCGACTACACCGGCACGTTTAACAGCAACGGCGACGTCCGACTGCGGACCACCGGCGCCGGCGCGGGCTACGTCGTCACGCACGACACGGGCAGCCGCAGCTACAGCACCGGGTCGACGGCCTCCCCGGGGACACCCAGCAGCGTGCGCGTGAACGAGTACCTGATGGCGCCGTCCACCGGCAACGAGTGGGTCGAGCTCTACAACCCGACCTCGACGTCGCTCGCGATCGGCGGGCTCTGGATCGACGACGTCGCGGGCGGCGGCGGCGCGCCGAAGCAGATCCCGGCCGGCACCACGATCGCCCCCGGTGGTCGCTGGGTGATGGAGTTCGCGAGCGGGTTCCTCAACAACACCGGCAGCGAGTCGGTGCGGCTGCTCGCCACGGACAAGACCACGGAGTACGACGTGCACACCTACTCGCTCGGCAGCACCCAGTCGGACAAGGTGTTCCGCCGGTCCGGTGACGGTGGCGCGTGGTGCACGGCTATCAGCACCGGGCCCACCAAGGGCACCCCCAACCCGACCGCCTGCTGACGTGTCCCTCCCCTGGCGGCTCGTCGCGGCCAGCGCCGTGGCGCCGGTGCTCGTCCTCGGTGTCGCGGTGCTGCCCGGCCTCGCGTCGACCGACAGCGGGACCGAGGAGGCGGTGACGACCTCGGCCCTGCTGGCGTCCGGCCGTGACGACCACGGGCTCGTCCAGTCCCACGTCGTGCAGCTCTCGGCGCGCGCCGACGGCACCGGCGACGCGGGTCAACTCCATGACGGGACCCTCGTCGAGCTGCTCGAGGTCAGGGACAGGGCCCACCGGGTCCGCGCCGGAGGCCTGGTCGGCTGGCTCGACGACGAGCAGCTGCGCTCGCGCGTGCACCTCGTGGGGCCGCTGCCCACCTGCGCGCCGACGGTCGCGGGCGAGGTGCTGCCTGCCGGGGAGCAGGCTCAGCTCATCGAGGTGGTCGGGTCCGGCGCCCGGGTGCGGCTCGTCCGCCGCCCGGACGTCGTCGCCGTCGTGCCGGCCTCCTGGCTGTCCGAGGTCGCCCCCCGGCCCAGCCCCGGCCGGTGCCTGCCGAAGGAGGAGCGCACCCACGACCACGGCGGCCTCCCGCCCGTCGGCTGAGACGCGTCGGCGCGAGGCGGGTTCCACCACCTGCGGGTGGGGAGGCAGTGCTCAGGTCGACGGCTCGGACGACCTCGTGCGCCCGTCGCGCGGCTCCGGCCACAGGTGCGCGGCCCGCGACGCGCTGCCACGATGTCGACGTGGCCACCTGGGACGACGTGCGGCAGGTCGCGCTGGACCTCCCGGGCGCGGTCGAGGAGCCCGGCCCTACCAGCACCTCGTGGCGGGTGGGCAGCAAGGCCTTCTGCTGGGAGCGGTTCCTGCGACCCAGCGAGCGTGCGGGGCTGCCGGACCCCCCGGGCGGGCCGGCGCTCGGCGTGCGCGTCGCGGACCCCGGCGTCGCCCACGCCCTCGCCGCCGCTCGCCCGGACCTCTGGCTCGTCGTGGCGGGCTACGGCCTGCACCCGATGGCGCTCCTGCACGTCGAGCGCGCGTCCTTCGACGACGTCGATGAGGCCATCACCGACGCCTGGCTCTGCCGGGCTCCCACGCGGCTGCGCGACGCGTTCCTCGCCCGCTGATGCGGTCGCGCGACCGGGGCCGTCGGCGGGCGATGATCGAGCCGAGGAGCCTGTCGCCACCGGCCAGTACCCCGGTACCTGTCGGAGGCCGCGGCCGGTGCTCACCGCTCGTGAGTGACCGGCCGTTGTCGTCGAGGTGGCCTGCCGACGCTCACGCCTCACCAGCGGGCGATCTCCTGTGTCTGTCAGGGGACACCGCTGCCTCACCCTGCACTGCGCTCGATCGAGTGCAGGTGAGGCTGATCACGAGCACGGGCACTCGATCGAGTGCACCTCGCGGGCGCTCAAGAGGGACTCCGCGCCGGCCTGTTGGCCGACCGCAGTAGATGTCGGACCCGTGGGTTATCGTCGAAGTGACGACAGAGGGGGTGAGGCCACATGCGCCTCGACAGCACGCAGACCGACCGAGCGGTCGGAGTCCTCATGGGCCAGGCCGCAGGCGACGCGCTCGGGGTCCCCTACGAGTACGGCAGTCGCACGCTTACGGGTGAGCCGCAGATGCTCGGCGGAGGCCTCGGCGGCATCGCGCCCGGGCAGTGGAGTGACGACACCGAGATGGCGTTGTGCATCGCCGACGTGGCGGCAACCGGCGCCGACCTGCGCACCGACGAGGCACAGGAGGCGATCGCCGCGGGCTTCCTGCGGTGGTACGCCGACAACCCGCCCGATGTCGGCGTCCAGACCCGCCAGGTCCTGAGCGCCAGCCGCGGCCAGGGCGCCACAGCGATGCGAGGCTTCAGCGAGCGCCTGCACGAGCAGTCCGGCCGGACCGCCGGCAACGGCAGCCTCATGCGCACCGGGCCCGTCGCCCTGGCCCACCTCGGTGACACCGACGCGATCGTCGAGGCCGCGCGCCTCACCAGCGCCCTGACCCACCACGACCCCGTCGCCGGCGACGCCTGCGCGCTGTGGTGCCTGGCGATCGACCACGCCGTCCGCACCGGCGAGCTCGACGTCCGCGTCGGCCTCCCCCACGTCGATGAGGCCTACTGGGCCCCGCTCCTCGCCGAGGCCGAGACCGTCGACCCGAGCCACTACCGCCACAGCAACGGCTGGGTCGTCGCGGCGCTGCTCGGCGCCTGGTCGGCGATCAGCCGCACCGACGGGCTCGTCGCCGGTCTGCACGCCGCTGTCGCCGGAGGTGGCGACACCGACACGGTCGCCGCCATCGCCGGCCAGCTGCTCGGCGCCCGCTACGGCGGCTCCGCCGTCCCCGCTCGCTACCGGCGGCTGCTCCACGGCTGGCCCGGGATGCGCTCGCGCGACCTGGCGCGCCTGGCCGTCCTCACCACCCGGGGCGGCCAACCTGCCCGCCACGGCTGGCCGAGCGCACCGACCCACCACTACGACGCGACACCGACCGCGGTCGTCGTCCACCCCGACGACCCGGGTGTGCTGCTCGGTGCGATCGGCGCGGTCCGCCCTGGCGTCGCCGACGCCGTCGTCAGCCTCTGCCGGATGGGCCGCGACGAGGTGCCGCTCGCAGGTGTCGCGCCCGAGGACCACGTCGAGTTCTGGCTCGTCGACGAGGTCGACGCCAACCTCGACCCGGGTTCCGTCCTGCGCGACGCCGCCGCGACCGTCGCGGCCCTGCGCGCCGAGGGCAAGACGGTCCTGCTGCACTGCGTCGCCATGCACTCCCGCACGCCGCTCGTGGCCGCCGTCTACGGTGCGCTCGTGACCGGTGACAGCGTCCGTGAGTCCCTCGACCGCGTGGAGGCGGCGCTGCCCGTCACCTACCTCAACCCCGACCTGCTCGAGGCGGCTCTCGCATGAGCTGGACCGAGGTCGCCGGCTTCGTGACCGGTGCGCTGTGCGTGTTCCTCGTCGTACGACAGCACATCGCCAACTTCCCGGTCGGCATCGCCAACAACGTGTTCTTCATCGTGCTGTTCTGGCGGGTCGGCCTCTACGCCGATGCCGGCCTGCAGGTGGTCTACATCGGACTCGCGCTCTACGGCTGGTGGTGGTGGCTGCACGGCGGCCCGGACAGGAGCCGCCTGACCGTCAGCAGGACACCGCGACCCGAAGCCCTGTGGCTCAGTGCCGCAGGCGTCGCGGCGACCGTCGGACTCACGGCGTTCCTCGCGTCCACGACCGACTCCACCGTCCCCTTCTGGGACGCGGTGACCACCGTCCTGTCGTTGCAGGCGACCTACCTGCTCACGCGCAAGCGGCTCGAGAACTGGTGGGTCTGGATCACCGCGGACATCCTCTACGTCGCGCTCTACGCCTACAAGGACCTGCACCTCACCGCCGTCCTCTACGCGGGCTTCCTGGGGCTCTGCATCGCCGGCCTCGTCCAGTGGCGGCGGGCGGTCGACGAGCCGGCACGCGAGCTCGTCGAGGTCGGATGAGCCGCTACGCCGTCGGGCTCGTGTGGGGGAAGTTCCTACCACTGCACGCCGGCCACAGCGCCCTGATCCGCCACGCCGCGGCCCGGTGCGACCGGCTCGTCGTCGTGCTCGGGGCCCGCCACGACGAGCCGATCGACCGCGACCTGCGCCAGGCCTGGCTCGAGGAGGAGCACCCCGACGTCGAGATCCGCGCCCACTGGGACGACGCCGACACCGACTACGGCGACCCGGTCGCCTGGGACCTCCACGTCGCCTCGCTCCGCAGCGTCCTGCCGGAGGACGTGGACGCCGTCTTCACGAGCGAGGAGTACGGCGAGGAGCTCGCCCGTCGGCTGGGCTGCGCGCACGAGCTGGTCGACCTGAGTCGGAGCGCCGTGCCGGTGAGCGGCACCGCCGTGCGGGCCGATCCCGCAGCCCACTGGCAGCACCTGCCTCCGGCCGTGCGGGCGCACTACGTCCGTCGCGTCGTCGTGCTCGGCGCGGAGTCGACGGGCACGACCACCCTCGCTCAGGCCCTGGCCCAGGAGCTCGGGTGCGCCTGGGTGCCGGAGTACGGCCGGACCTGGTCCGAGATCCGCCCCGGTGGGCTGGAGGCCCCGTGGGCTTCGCAGGAGTTCGATGACATCGCCGTCGAGCAGTCGCGCCAAGAGGATGTCCTGGCCCGCGAAACGCCTGTCCCTTGGCTCATCGCCGACACCGACGCGCTCGCCACCGCCGTCTGGCACGAGCGCTACCTCGGCATCCGGAGCCGGTCCGTGGAGGCGCTGGCCGCGAGCCGGCCGCCGGCTCTTTACGTCCTCACCAGCGACGACGTCCCCTTCGTGCAGGACGGCCTGCGCGACGGCGAGCACCTCCGCCCCTGGATGACTGAGCGCTTCCGGGAGGTACTGCGCCAGCAGCCCGCCCCCTGGCTCGAGGTCCGCGGCTCCGTCGCCGACCGCGTGGCCGCTGTCCTCACGACCCTCGCTCTCCCCACGACCCCTGGAGGTCCCTTGCACCACGACGCAAACACTCACCGTCCTCAGCCCGCCGCGAGTCTCGACAGCCGCGAAGAGCTCGGCTCCGGACCGCTCACCACCAGGTACGACGACGCCCTGCTCTTCGCCTCCTCCCACCACCGCGACCAGCTCCGCAAGGGGTCGCAGGTGCCCTACCTCTCGCACCTCATGGCGGTCAGTGGACTCGTCCTCGAGCACGGCGGCGACGAGGACACGGCAATCGCAGCCCTGCTCCACGACTCCGTCGAGGACGCACCGGCGGGCACCGGGGGCGAGGTGCTGGCGACGATCAGGCAGCGCTTCGGCGAGAAGGTCGCCGACATCGTGCGGGCGTGCAGCGACGGCCTCGACGCCGACGGCAACCGGTCAGGCACCTGGGCCGAGCGCAAGCGCCCCTACATCGAGGGGATGAGCCACAAGTCCCCCGAGGCCCTGCTCGTGACGGCGGCGGACAAGACCCACAACGCCCGGTGCATCGTCGCCGACGTCGACGCCTTCGGCCCCGACTTCTGGAGGCTCTTCAACGCCTGCCCGCACCAGCTGAGCTGGTACTACGGAGCCGTCGTCGACGCCGTCGCTCAGGGCCTGCCCGAGAGCACCATCGTCGCCGTCCTCCGCACAGTCGTCACCGAGCTCGTCGAGCGAGCCGAGACTCCCGACGCCTCCTGTGGGTGCAGGACAGCGGGTACGAGCGGGTCCTCGTCGACCTTGTCGACGCGCTAGCCCACCGGCCCGCATTGGGCAGGGCTCGCCTCAGGCCTGTCGAGACCGCTCGAACTCGGCAACGCTGCCCTCGACGAGGTCGAGGTGGACGAGCGGGCCGCCAGGCCCGTCGACCACGTCCACCACTCTCGCCGGGCACCGTCCGAGGCCGCTACCAGCGATCACGACGGCACCCGGGACGATGAGCTCAGGGCGAAGGGCCCGATCCAGGTACGTCCAGACGTAGCCGGTCTCGTCCTCGTTCTGGAGGTCGGCATGAATGTCCAGCGCGACTGCCGAAGTGGCCATACGGGTGCCCCTCGAGCCTGGAAGTGCTCGTTGTCGATGACCGGTCCCGCCACGCCAAGAAGGACAGCCAAGGTCGAACCTTTCGCGAGGGCGGACGTCGCCCCATTCCTGCGGCACCTCGGCGCCCGCCCCGCCGCCGGCGCGCAGCCGAGGAGCAAGACTCGCGGCCGAGCGCACGATCCCGGTGCTGCGTGTGCCGTCGAGCCGTGCACTCGATCGAGTGCAGGTGCACGTGATGCGGTGCAGGTGCACGGGATCGAGTGCATGCCCCCGTGGCACACAGAGCGCCCCGGAGCAACGCACAGCCACTCTCCGTGGCCGGACCCCGGACCGACCGGTCAGTCCGTGAGTTGAGCGAGCAGCCGCAGAGCCACCGGGCGGGCGCAGTCGCGCAGTCCCTCTGGCGACACCACCGAGGCACCGGGACCCAGCTGGAGCAGGAAAGCTCCAAGCCGCTCGGCAGCAGCCGGGTCGTCGGCGCTGCCGTCGAGCTGGATCGCGATGTCGAGCCGGCCATCGCCGGACGGCCCGACCACGACGCCCTTCCAGCCCTTGCAGACCCAGTCCTCCTGCGCCTCCGTCGTCACCCGGAGCACGACGGGGACGCGCGGCACCCGCTCTCCGCGCGGTGGCAGGGCGCGCGCCGCGAAGACAGCCTCACCCGCGAGCACGACCAGCTCCGAGATCCCACCGACGTCGTAGGACACCAGTGGCGCCTCCGCGGAAGCGCCCGCGTCCAGCACGAGCCGGTCGCGACGGCGGTGGACGTCGTACGGCTCCACCTCCACGACCGAGGACTCCCCCGTCCACGGGTGCAGGTAGCGGAAACGCACCCGGCACCTGTCGAGCACCGCCCGCTGCAACTGCTCGGCCGACGCTTCCGCGGGAGCGTCGACGGACGCGCCCATCGCAGCCGAGAGCTTGTCCACCAGGGCCTGCACCACGAGCCGGCGCTCTGCTGGCAGGTCGTCGCCACGCAGCAGCAACGTGCCGGCGAGCAGCACCCGCGCGACGTCCTTGACCATGACCGGCCGGCGGCCGAGGTCGCCGAGCAGCGACTGCCCGCGCTCGCGCATGCCCGACAGGTGCACGACGTCAGCGGTGCCCTGCGCCGCGTCGTCGTCCTCGTCACCGCTCAGTGACCCGTCGGCCGTCCCGAAGGTGAGGTTGAAGGGCGCGTCGGGTCCCAGCGCCTCGGCTCCCGCGACCATGTACGCCGACAGCAGCTCCCGCATCCGACCCGGCTCCAGACCGACCCTGGCCGCGAGTTCGCTCACCCGGCACGAGCGCTCGGCGTCGAGGATCAGCAGCGCGTCCATGAGCCGGGCGAACTGCTCGGTCGCCTTGGCGTTGTTGGCCAGCAGCGGCGGCGGCTCGACCGACGGGACGAAGGGCAGGCTCGTCAGCGACCTCTCCATCACGCACCCACCAGCACGGCCTCGGCGCGCTGCCGGATCTCCGCCGCGACCGAGTCGGGCGCGAGCACCTGCACCGCCCCTGCCAGACCGATGACCCGCGTCACGACCGCGGCCTCGTTGGTCGCCCAGAAGCGCAGCACCGACGTCCCGTCCTCCCGGTGCTCCAGGCTCGCCCGCTCGAACCACGAGCGCACGGATGACAGGTCCGAGGTCCGGCAGCTGAGCACGACGTCGACCGGAGGGTGCTCGTCCCAGGCTGTCGGGTCGAGCCGCTCGTCGACGTCGCCGACCTCGAAGGGCCCCGGCACGGGCCCGCCGAGTCCCAGCACCACCAGGCCGTCGAGGCGCGGCGCGAGCACCTTGGTCGACCCTGCGTAGCGGCCGAGCACGAACCACCGACCCAGCCGCGACGCCAGCTCTGCCGGCTCGAACTCGACCTCGTCACCGTCGCGCTCGACCCGAATCCGCAGCCGTCGCGCGATCGCGGACTGCACGAGGTCGAGCTCGCGCGGCACCCGCCCGAGCAGGTCCGAGAGGTCAGCGGACCCCGCGGAGTCCTCGGCCACGGCAGCGCCGGCGACCGCGGTCACCCAGACCAGCAGCGCCTGCTCCGCGTCGTCGAGCTCGACCGGGACCCGCCACGTCCCCGCGTGCAGGACGAGCCGGCTGTCCTCACCTGGGTCCGCAACCTCCTCGACGCGGAAGCCGAGCCCGACGAGGTCCTTCACGTCGCGCTGGATCATCTTCTTGAGGGAGCGGTTGTCAGCGGTGGACGACGCGTAGGCGCTCACCTTCGAGATGAGCGCCGGCCGAGGGACCGGCCACCCCTCCGCGTTGCGCAGCACCTGCAGCACCTGCAGCAGGCGCTCGACGTCATCGACCCGGCTCATCGCCACCTCCGACCGCGGAGCCTGTCACGGATGCGCCGTTCGCAGGGCCAGTCGCTTCGGAGAGCCCCGACATCCTGTCCACCCCTGCCGCCACGTCGACGTCTGCCTCGAGCACAGCGACCAGGTCGACTTCCGCTTCTGCGCGCCACACATCGGCTACCTCCACCACGGCATGGACGACGCCGGCCAGGAGGTGCCCGCCGAGTGGTTCGAGGAGGCGGTCTCCTGGATCGAGTCCGCGCTCGCCGCGGACCCCGACGCGGTCGTGCTCACCCACTGCCACATGGGCATCAACCGCGGGCCGTCCGCCAACACCTGGTACGCCGCAGACGCCCTGCGCTGGCACCACGACCGCACGGGCACCGAGCCCGACACCGCCGCGGACGAGCACGCCGCCCTGCAGAGCTGGCGCGAGGCGCACCCCCTCGACGTCGTACGCCTCGTTCGGCAGGGCTGGACCCCTGCTCCACCTGACCCGACCCACGCCCGCTCTGCCGCATTGCAGGACGACCGCATCAGACAGCGAGGCTGAAGCCCTCCCGAGCCGCCGCCTCGCTGAGCTCCGCGTCGAAGCAGAGCAACGTGTCCACGTCGGGGTCCGCGGCGCGGGCAGCTGTCGCGCAGGCCAACTGCACTCCGTCGTACGCCCGAAGCCCGTGCGTGGCCACCAGCTCCGCAGCCCCACCCAGCAGGGCAGGTCCGAGGGCGACGGGCACGAAGGGCCCTCGCTCGTCGTGCCAGTCGGCGGCGAAGGCCCGCGCCAGGACTCCTGCGTCGTCGGCGGACAGCTCGCCGACGCGGTGCTTGCGCCAGATGGCCGCTGGCACCTCCACCCGAGCCACGGCCGAGACCACGAACAGCGGGTGAGCGCGGACGAGGTCAGCGCCGGTCTCGTCGGCGTAGAGCTTGACGAGCGCTGAGGAGTCCGCGAAGACGGTCACCGACGGGCTTCGGTCACCAGGTCCGACAACGGCGTTCCGCGCCCTGCCGCCGCGCGCGCTGCCGCGAGCCGCCGGCTGGCCGGCCGCCGGGCCGACGTCGGCAGGGCCGCTGTCGTCTCGAGCAGGCCGGCGTGGGCCAGTCGCTCGCGCACCCGGTCAGCGTCGCCTCCGGCGTGGGACGGGTCGCTGGCCGCGGCCATCACCGTCGAGACCCAGTCGTTGAGGCTGCGGCCGTGTCGCTCCGCCTGCGACCGGACCCGCTCCAGCAGTTCTTCACTGGTCCGCCAGGTCATCTGCGCCATGCCTTCACGCTAGCAGGCATGCCTGCAGTCGGCTGGCCTGTTGGCACAGGCGGCGGGCCGTGGACGTGCTCGTGCTCCAGCGGCGTGACTGCGCTCGGGACCTGCACTCGATCGGGTGCAGGTGCACCTGATCGTGAGCAGCTGCACTCGATCGAGTTCACCTCAGGCGAGAACACTGGTCGTCCTGGGCCGGTGTCACGCCCGGCGAGGTGTTGTCGCACCCCCTCCGCACACTGGGGCCATACGACGAGCCACGACACCCAGGGGGACGACATGACCAACACGCTGACCAGGACCGCCGCCACAGCGAGCGCGGCCACCACCGCGCCGGCCTCTTGCGTCGTGTGCCACGACGGCGGCAAGCTCGGTGGCCACCACGGCCACGACGGCCAGGTCGAGTGGATTCACAAGAAGTGCCACCGCCGACTGCACCGCGCCGGTCGGCCGGCCGTGTCCGGCGCCAGCCGTCAGCGGGTCCTCGAGCGCCGCCGCCGCACGGCCTGCTAGCGCCGCTCGGCACTGCTGGTGCCGCCCCGCCACAGCACCACCCCGCTCGAACGCCACGCCCGTCGAGCCCCTGAGCCCTGCCCGATCCGATTCACCTGGAGTGCCCATGCACCTGTCCACCCGCCTCGACTGCGACCTCGTCGCCGTCGAGACCGCCGACGAGCTGACCCTGCTGGTCGAGCTCACCGCCCCCACTCCCGCGACGACCGAGGTGCGCCAGCCCGCCACCCTGCAGGTCGTCCTCGACCGAAGCGGCTCGATGGCCGGCGATCGGCTCAAGGGCGCCAAGACCGCGCTGCTCAGCCTCGTCGACCGGCTCGACCCGAGCGACAACTTCGGCCTGGTCGCGTTCGACGGCCACGTCGAGGTCGTCGTCCCTGCTGGCGCGCTCAAGGACAAGGAGCGCGTGAAGGCCGCCATCGCCGCGGTCGACGCGCGCGGCAACACCGACCTGTCGGCCGGTTACCTCCGCGGTCTGCAGGAGGCCCGCCGCGTCGCGGGCCCGGCCGGCGCCACCGTGCTCATCGTCAGCGACGGCCACGCCAACGCCGGCGTCACCGACCCCGACCAGCTCGGCAAGGTCGCGGTCGAGGCGCAGTCCCACCGCGTCACGACCTCGACCCTGGGCTTCGGACTCGGGTACGACGAGACGCTCCTGTCCGCGCTGGCCCGCGGTGGGGCGGGCAACGAGCTGTTCGCCGAGGAGGCCGACACCGCGGTCGCCCTCATCAGCGGCGAGGTCGACGGCCTGCTGACCCAGGTCGCCCAGGCCGCATCGCTGCGGGTCACGTGGACGCGGCACGTCGCGGGCATCCAGGTCCTCAACGACCTGCCGGTCGTCGGCCTCGACGACGGCGCGATGCTCGAGCTCGGTTCGTTCTACTCCGGCGAGACCCGCAAGCTGCTCGTGAAGCTGCAGATCCCGGCCATCGCCGCGCTCGGGCTCACCCAGGTCGCGACCCTCGAGTTCACCCACGTCTCGCTGCCCGACCTGGTGCAGCACGTGACGACCGTCCCGGTCCACGTCAACGTCGTCCCCGGCGACCAGGCCGCCGGGCGCATCCCCGACCCGCAGGTGCGCAGCGAGGCGCTGTTCCAGCAGACGCAGCAGGCCAAGCGCGAGTCCAGCAAGCTGCTCAGCCAGGGCCGCCTCGCCGAGGCGTCGCGCCTCCTGCAGGAGACCAGCGGGCGGCTGCGCCGCGACGCGTCGACCCTGCCCGCGCCGATGGCCGCCGAGCTGCTCGGGGAGGCCGACCTCTTCGACGCCCTCGACGAGGAGGCCCGCGTCGACAGCAGCCGCGCGGCGAAGATCTCGTCGTACAGCGCGACGCTCGGCAGTCGCAACCGCGGTCGCCAGACCACCGGTGGGCGGCTGGCCCTGCGCTTCGCCGACGACGCCGGGATGGCGCCGGTGCTGCTCGAGGAGTGGGAGGTGCAGCGCCTGCGTCGGCTGCTGCCCCGCGAGCTGGCCGAGGCACTGCGGTCCTCGTCACGACTGCGCGATGCCGAGACGGCGGACGCGATCGCCGACGTGCTCGGCGACGAGCACCCGCTGCGCGTCTTCTTCCGCGCCGGGGCCGGTCGCGGCGGCTTCACCGTGGGGCGCGCGTGACCCCGCCACCCCTGCTGCTGCTCGACGTCGACGGCGTCCTCAACGCGCTGAGCGACCACGGCGAGCACCGCGCCGCCTGGCCCGACTGGCGTCGCGGGTCGGCGACGTCGGACGGTACGAGCTGGCCCATCCTCTGGGCTCCCGCTGTCGTCGACCGCCTGCTCGCCTGGCACGAGGCGGGTCAGGTCGAGATCCAGTGGCTGACGACGTGGGGCCACGACGCCAACGGCGAGCTCCGTGCGCTGCTCGGACTGCCGCACTTGACGGTGGCCGGGACCTACGAGGACGAGGGCGCCGAGGGCTGGGCCACCCAGGGAATGGGCGTCAGCCACGCCTCCGTCGCGCCCGCAGCGCCGGACCCGCTGTCGGGCGAGTGGTGGAAGTACGACGTCGTCCGTCGGCTGCTCGACCAGACCGACCGCCGGCTGATCTGGGTCGACGACGAGCTGCACCGCCTGACCGGCCGCTTCCGCCAGTGGGCCGACGCGCACGACCGCGTGCTCGCCGTCGGCCCGGACCCGAGGGTCGGCCTGCGCGCCATCGACGTTGCGGCCATCAACGACCTGGTCCAGTCGGGCTCGTGCGACTGACGAAGATCAGTCCGAGTGATGTGACCACTCGAGTCGCACCAGACCTTCATCCCTCAGGGCTGCGATCCAGGTGTCAACCTCACCACGCGCCACGAGTCCTCGAAGTCCCTCGAGCACAGGACCTGACGATCCCGCGAGCTCCAACGCCCTGGGCACGTCGGCGGGGAGCACCTTCTGCGCCCACTCGTACTCGCTCAACCCCCTGCCGAAGACCGCGGCGACGCTGGGTCCGATGTCCTGACCCACCAGGAGAATGGCGCCCGCCTCGAACCGCGCCACGAGATGCCGCGACCCCGTCTCATCGGACGTGTCCCGTAGAACGACGCCGTCGGTCGTGGTCACGTGCGGACGTGCTGCGCCGGCAGAGGGAAGAGGATGTTCGCCGTCACGGGCACGTGATCGCTCAGCCCCGGCCCGCACCACTGCTCGAAGCTGCCCACAACCGCCCCCAGCCCAGACGCCAGGTCCTCGCTCGCGAAGACGAAGTCGCAGTGGAAGTCGGAGACGACCCTGCCGCGACCGACCCAGCGAAGGGTGCCCTCGGGTTCCTGGCCGTGCTCGCACCCGTGTGCCTGGTGGTAGGCACTGACGAGGCCACGCTCACGCAGCTGTTGGAGCGTCGTGCGGTGGCCGACAGCGTTCGTGGTCTGGAGTGAGGCGTTGAAGTCGCCGGCGAGCACGGTGCGCTCCCACGGAGCTACACCGGCGGCCTCGCACGCGGACTCCCACGCGGCGATCGCCTGCTGTGTCTGCTTGGGGTAGGACGGCCGGCCCTTGCCCGCGACCGTCCACAGCGCCAACAGCACAAGACGCTGACCCGACGGTCCGGACACATCCAAGGGGAGCATCCAGGGGAGACCCGGGTCGTGGGCGACGGGGCTGATGACCCATCCTGGCCGAGCCAGCACGCCGAGCACTCGCGAGCCCTCGCTCGCACGGAGCGCGACGCTCCAGCCCTCGAGTGCCTGATACGTCGACTGCAACTCGGACACGACCATCACGTCTGCCCCCAGCCGCTCGAGCTTCTCGAACTTCCCTGGCGTGAGCCCGGCGCGCACGTTCCACGCCGTGATGGTCACCCCTGTGCGATCGAGGTCGTTCTCCACTGCACCCCCTGCCGTCGACAGCGCACATCTTGGCGTGGAGATCCGACAACATTCGCTCGTACGCGCCGACGGTCCCCGCTGTGCGTGCGAGTCACGACCTGCCAGACGTCACCCGCTCCACCTGCGCGAGTGGCTGCGCCTGCCCGCCAACCTCGCAACCGGCTGGCAGAGTCCGCGTCATGGCGCGGTTCTTCCCACCTGACTTCCCCGAGCGCGACCTGCGATGGGGCGAGCGCGCCGTCTGGGACGCGCTCGCGACGCAGCTGCCGGCCGACTGCGCAGTCTTCTACTCGCTGCGCCTGCCCGACGGCCGCAGCGAGCGCGAGATCGACTTCCTCGTCGCCTGGCCGGGCGAGGGCCTCGTCGTGATCGAGGTCAAGGGCGGGCACGTCGAGCGCGACGAGGGCGGCACGTTCTGGAGCAGGCGCGGGGCTGAGGAGCACAAGCTCAAGCTCAACCCGATGGAGCAGGCCTCCGAGGTCCGCCACCTGCTGACCGAGTGGCTCCAGGAGCATGGCTGCCTCGCCGCCCGCGCCCGGACGCAGCACCTGGTCGTGCTGCCCCATGTCGACGTCGGGGACTACGACGCGCACGACTTCCGGCGCACTCAGGTCGTCGACCGGGGCGACATGGCACAGCTGGCAGCGCGGGTGCTCACCGCAGCGACCGACGGCGACGGCCATGCGCCGCTGTCGCGCGAGGCCTATGACCAGCTGACCGACGTGCTGATGCCGAGACTGATGACCGACCCTGAGCAGTCCGATGTCGCCGTGGCCGAGCAGGTGTCGGATGCGTTGTCGGCCGAGCTCGCCGAGCGGGTCGCCGAGTGGCAGATGTTCCCCCAGCTCATGGTCATCGGCGGGGCCGGCACCGGCAAGACCTGGCTCGCGATGGCCCAGGCCCGCCGTCTCGCCGCGCAGGGCAAGCGGGTCGCGCTGGTCTGCTATTCACGCGGGCTCGCGGCCTTCCTGCAGAAGGAGGCGGCGACCTGGTCGAAGCCGCCTGCCTACGTCGGTCTGTTCCACCGGCTCGGGACCACGTGGGGCGGACCTCCGCCGGACGAGTTCGGCGCCGACCGCTACTGGGAGCAGGAGCTCCCCCGCTCCGTCCTCGACCTCGCCGCCGCCGCTCCGATCGAGCAGCGATTCGACGCCGTCGTCGTCGACGAGGGCCAGGACTTCGGCGAGCAGTGGTGGGAGACCGTGCGCGCGTCGCTGCGCGGCCCGGACCACGAAGGGCTCTACGTCTTCCTCGACAGCGGCCAGCGGGTCTTCCCGCGCCAGGGCGAGGTCCCGATCGACCTGCCCCCGATCATCCTCAGCCGCAACCTGCGCAACACCCAGCGGATCGCCGGCTTCTTCAGCAGCCTCGTGACGGTCCGCTCCACCGCGAAGGGCCTCAAGGGCCCGCGGGTGCGCCTCGTCGCCTGCGACACCGCCGACGCGCTCACCCGTGCCGACGACGCCGTCGACCTGCTCGAGGAGACCTGGGAGCCCGGGCAGCTCGCCCTGCTCACCACACACCACCGGCACTCGGTCCACGACGAGACGATCAAGGGCCCGGGCGGCTGGGACGCCTACTGGGAGGACTACTTCAGCGGCGAGTCCGTTTGCTACGGCACGGTCAGCGGGTTCAAGGGACTCGAGCGTAGCTGCGTGGTGCTGGCCGTCAACGGCTTCAGCGACGAGGCAAAGGCCAAGGAGATGCTGTACGTCGGGCTGTCACGCGCCCGGTCCCAGCTGGTCGTCGTCGGCGACCCCGAACTCATCGCCTCCGTCGGCGACGGCGGCATCCGCAAGCGCCTCGACGAGGCAGAGCTCTGGGACCCGCGCCCCTGAGCGCTCCCGGTCGACGTGAGTGACACGTCAGGGTGACGGCGGCGTCAGGCAGGGCGGGACAGCTCGTGCTCGACCGCGAGCCGGATCCAGCTGGAGATCGACCGGTCGTCGCGCTGGGCCCGCTCGCGAACGGCTGCCAGCACCTCGGGATCCAGCCGGACCGGAACGGCATCGCTGAGCCGTCGCGTTGCTGGTCCCTGCGGTGTCTGGTTCGCAGGGTCGGCGTAGAAAGCGTGTTCCTCGTCGGGCGTCATCGTCGATCCCTTTCGATAGGTCTGGGCCAGTGCCCCTCGGTAGGCAATCAGGTGACGGCACCCGATGCGACCACCGCCATGCGCTCCCGGCAGCACCTGCCTGTCTTCAGCACGGGAGCGCAGCAGTCACGTGGCTCGCTCCGCGAAGGCGCACAGCGTCGAGATAAGCCGCATCTCCTCGAGATCACGCCCCCGACTGTTGAGCAGTTCCTCTGTGCACACCAGGTAGGCAAGGCACCGCGCTCGACTGACTGCCACGTTGAAGCGGTTGCGCGAGAAGAGGAAGTCCGCACTGCGGTGCATGTCCGCCGCCGTCGACGTCGTCATCGAGAACAGCACCACTGCGGCTTGCCGTCCCTGGAACTTGTCCACGGTCCCGACCGCCACCTCGGCCATGGCCGGGTCGGCCGCCAAGCGCGATCGCAGGAGGTTCACCTGGTCGTTGTACGGCGCCACCACCAGGACGTCACCGGCACCGAGAGGGCGCACCACTCCGTGCTGATCGGTCCACGGCGTCCCGAGCAGCCGACCGATCTCGGCGACGACGAGCTCCGCCTCCTCCTCCGACTCGGTGACCCTGCCCGTGTGCGTGGCTCGCAGCCAGCGAAGCCCTGTCCCGAAGACCGTTGTCTGCCCAGCGCAGGACTCGTGACTGCTGAGCCGCCCGTCGTAGATCTCGTCGGAGATGAAGCCGCACACGTCCGGGTGCATCCGTCGCGTCTCCGTGATGAAGACACCACGGTCCGCCGAGACGGTGCGCTCGCCGCCCAGGACGTGCTCGAGGACGCTGAGCCCGCCACCGCCCGGGTGCGAGGCCAGTGAGACCTGAGGCAGCTGCTGCGGGTCGCCGAGCAGGATGACGTTGCGGGCCGACCGGCAGGCCGCCAACGCGTCCGCGAGCCCCACCTGGCCAGCCTCGTCGACGAGCAGCACGTCCACGGGCGCCGCAGCCATGTCCGCACCTGCGAAGTGCCAGGGCGTTCCAGCCACGACGGCGTACGACGACTTCGCGCCCGCCTTCGGGTTCGCGGCCGTGGGCACCCCACGGACTCCCGCGCCGCCGCGCTTGATCCAGGACAGGCCTTCGAGATCGCCGTTCTCGTCGTAGAGGTCGAGCACCGCCTCGAGCAGGTTGTTGATCGCCGAGTGACTGGGGCCCGTGATCCCGACCCGCTTGCCAGCCGCGACCAGTGTGCGGACGAGATGAGCCCCGCGGTAGGTCTTGCCCGTCCCGGGAGGTCCCTGGATCGCGACGTAGGAAGAGTCGAGGTGTGCCACCCATGCCGTCATCTCGTGGACGTCGTCACCGAAGACGCCGCCCACTGGTCCCCGACCCGCCACGAAGCGCGGCAGGTCGCGCCGAAGAAGCGCGAACTCCGGCCCCGACGTCGAGCCCGCCAGCACCGACGCGGCCAGCTCTGACAGAGCAGCGGGCTTCGGCTTCGGCGACACCCAGTCGTTGAGGACGACCGCCGATGGCTGCCACCCCAGATCGGCGCACGTCGCGCTCCACATCAGGTCGGCCTCGCCGGACTCGGGGTCCAGCCGGACGACGGACGAGTAGCCGACCGGCCCCTCGGGCGTGGGAAAGAGCACCGCGTCCCCCACCTCGATGCCGTCGACCGATTGCGGAGGCAACGCGCAGCGCAGCACGGGCGTGACGGCCTGACCGCGAGCACCGAGCCGCTCGACGACGACCCCGGAGTGCAGCCCCGCCAGTGCCTCCGGGTCCTCGAACAGGTCGGTCGTCGACGCGCCGCAGCGCGCGAGCAGCGGTGCCAGGTGCGCCTTCCACTCCCGCCGCCAGTAGCCGAGCACGTCGCCCAACAGGTGTTCGGGGGTCTCGGGACCAAACGCGTGCAACGCGGCGACCTGCTCGTCGAGCTCGGGAAGCTCGTCGTCCGGGTCCAGGACGGCGTGCCGCCAGGCGAGACCCTCAGCCCGCACGCCGACCAGCCAGTCACGCAGCGCGCGCGTGGCCCGGACGTCGTCCTCGTTGTAGGAAGCGATCCGCGACAGCGCGGCGGCGTCGCCGTCCTTCATCCAGTTCTCGTACTCCACGACCGCACCCGCGCCCTGGTCGATGTCGTGGCCGCGCTCGTAATCCGTCAGCGTCTCGAGCGCCTTCAGCCCGTAGGACTCGGTCCCGACCTGCAGAGCGTTGCGCGCGACCAACAGCAGGTCGACGAACGCCCCGGTGGTCACCAGCTGCTCGAGCACCACCTCACCGACCCCGTAGTCGGTAGCCAGCCGCTCCAGCGACGACCGCTCGGTGTGGTTGTAGTGGTAGACGTGCATTCCCGGATGCTGGTGGCGTCGTTCGGCGAGGTAGTCGATCAGCAAGCCCGCCGCTTGTGCTTCCGCCTCCGGCGAGTGCGCCCACCAGCAGCGGTATACCCACGAGCCCGTCGCATCGAGCTCGATCAGCCCGAGCAGGAAGAACAGCCCCTGCTTCGCCGTCCAGAACGGGTGCCCTTCGAAGTCGAGGAACACGTCGCCGTCATCCGGCTCCGGGAGCTGCTCGAGACCCCTCCCCCAGACCGCGTCCTCCCCAGCAGGGATGAGGACGTACGGCGGAGCCGCACCGTCACCGTCGCGCGCCGCGCGCTGCAGGTCCGCCTGGGTCCGCACCCGAGCCAACCGCTCCTCCGACAGGTCGACAACCGGGTCGACCCGGTCGGCGAGTGCTGTCAGCGTCGCGACGCCCCCGGCCTCGAGCACCTGCCGGTCCGCGGCGCGCAGCCCCGCGACGTAGAGCAGTGCGTCCTCATCGCGCCACTGCGCGTCGCAGACGTCGGCGAACTCGCAGAAGGCGCAGTGGTCGCAAGGCTCCGGCCGCGTGACCGCGTCGCTCTGCGGGGCGTCGACGAGCGCGCGGAGCTGCCCCCGGAGCCGCCGCCAGTACGGCGCGAAGTCCGCGAGGTCGAGCGATTCATAGTCCCCCGACCCGAGCCACAGGTGCATCTGCTCCGGACGCCGCCCGGTGCGCGCTTCGATCGCGTCGGCGTAGAAGCACAACTGCAGGACGTGCCCCGGCTTCGCCTCCTTGCGGGCCAGCTTGGCATCGACCGGCTCCCAGGTGGTCGACCCGTCCAGCCCCACTACCCGGACGAGGAAGTCCGCGATCCCCCGGATGCCGTCGTGCAGCAGCGGCACCTGGTAGAGCACGTCGACATCGAGGGCCAGCGGGTCCCCGATCCGCTCCGTCCACGCAGCGAACGACTCGCCCCGCAGCCGCTCAGGCACCTCGTGGACGACCTTGTCCAACCGCAGCTTGTCCAGGCAGTCGCGCTCGTGCTGCAGCCCCTTGTCAGCCAGCAGCCGCGCGAAGGCCCCCATCCCGCCATGCGGTCGCTCGCGCAGCCCGTCCTCCACCTGGTGCTTCATCGCCAGGTAGTGCGCGCAGTCGAGCCACGCCGTGATCTTGGACGGCGTGATGATCCGGTCGGTCATGGAGCCTGCCTCGTGGGTGGTGAGTGGCGCGAAGTCTCTCCCAGACCCCGGACACCATGGCCGCCACAGGTCGGCGTCATGGCTCCACGAGCGCGCGAGCAGACCTCGTCATGGGGCCAGGCAGCGACGCGGCGCCGCAGATCAGGGGGTCCACGTCGTGCTGCGACGCGCGTGTGCGGCGATGCCGTCGACCTCGTGGACGGCGAGCACGGCCGGCAGACCGGCGAGAAACTCCCTCGCCTCCCGCGGACCGAGGACGAGCACCTCTCCGCCGTTGGGCTGGCGCACGACCTCCCGGTGGTCGCAGACGATCGCGACGATGCCCCGCACGACGACCGGGCGACCCACCGCAGTCGTAAGCAACCGGCTCGCTCGCTGCGCCTCGTGGACCGCCTTCGGGACGTAGGGCTGGTAGAAGTTGTTGACCTTGACCGTGTTGCCGGACGCCCAGACGCGCCCGCCCCAGTGGTACTTCGTGTTCACGGTCCACACGCCGCCCGGTCCGACCAACACGTGGTCGATGTTGGCCCCGCGTTCGCCCACGGGGACGTCGTGGAGCACCTGCCAGCCCCGGCGCTCGAGCTTTGCCAACTCGGACCCGACGATGCGCTCGCCCGCTGCACCGACGCGCCAGGCCCTCTCGTCCGTGTGCACTCCCAGCATCCGCGCCAGGAAGCTCTTCACCGGCGCCTGTGCGCGCAGGTCCTGCGCCTTCTCTTTGGCGCCCTGACCAGGGGCGTTGACCGCGAGGTCCTCGGCCCAGCGCTCCACGGTGACGACGTACTCCGCCACCGGGCCTGTCACCGGCTGCTGCGGGATCGATGCCTCGCCTAGGGCCGCGAGGACCGCAGGGCGCATCGCCTCGTCGTCGACATGGACGAGTCCAGTCACGTTGTCGCGGTAGCCCAGCGTCGCCCCTGACGCAGTCCCGACGTAGCTGCGGTCCTTGCCGTATCGCTTCCACGGCCGTACGACGATCTCTTGGTTGTCACTCATGCCCACCCCCCGGTCCACGTCGGCCCAGCAGACCAGTCGCCTGGAGGATTCGCCCATAGATCACGAAGAGGTGAGCCTGATGTCACCGCGCAGACACGCCCGGCCAATACGCGTGCGCCGAGCGGCTGGTGCCAAGCTACGACCGTGCTGGACGAGCTCAGGGTGCGTGCTGCGGCGATGGCCTACGTTGCGGAGAAGGCCGCCGACTCCGGGGGCGTGATCACCCGACCGGAGCTCGAGGCCTTCCACCACGAAGGCGAGCAGATCAAGCTCATCGACCAGTCGCGCGGCATCCGCAACCCGCGCCAGCTGGCCGCCACGCTGTCCATCCTCAGCCAGCCGCGCGGCCCGTACGACGACGTCGAGACCGCCGACGGTCTGCTGCGCTACGCCTACCGGAGCGGCGACCCCGACTCGGGTGACAACCGCAAGCTGCGTCGTGCCTTCGACCTCCGGCTACCGCTGATCCTGCTCCGCGGGATCTCCGCCGGCGCCTTCGTCCCCGTGCTCCCGGTCTACGTCGTCGCGGACGACCCTGTCGGCCGCTTCGTCGAGATCGCCGTCGACGAGTCCTTGCGCTTCCTGGCAGGCTCCCAACCCACGAGCGACACTCGGGCGTACGCCGAGAGGCTCACCAAGCTGAGGCTCCATCAGCCGGTCTTCCGAGCGCGGGTCCTCCAGGCCTACGAGCGCGCTTGCGCCATCTGCCGCCTCAAACACGTGGACCTACTCGACGCAGCCCACATCCTCAGCGACTCCGAGGGCGGTCAGCCCGTCGTCCCGAACGGGCTGTCGCTCTGCAAGATCCACCACGCCGCGTACGACCGCGGCATCCTCGGCGTGCGCCCCGACTACGTCGTGCAGGTGCGCGAAGACGTCCTCGCCGAGGTCGACGGCCCGATGCTCAAGCACGGCATCCAGGCCGTCCACGGCTGGCAGCTCCAACTCCCCAGCCACCTCGCCGACCACCCCGACCGCGACCTACTCGCCAAGCGCTTCGCGATCTTCAGCGCGTAGCCACCGTCTCCGATCCCAGAGTCCCGACCAGATCCTGCGGCCGCCTTCCGCGTCGAGGTCGGCCGGCTCAGGCGCCTTCCGTCTGTTGCTCTTGCGCTACTTCGCGCCGAACTCGGGCCAGTCGTCGCACTAGATCCCGCGGCCTGGCTCGCACTTGGAGCAGCACAGCTCCCGATGGGCACGCACGAAGACAGCGTCGACGGGTTGGTACGAGCTCCAGTCAGCCCGCTTCTGGAAGCCCTCGATGCCCTCCAGGCTCCAGCAGTCCGCCCGGTGGACCTTCCCGTCCTGCGCTGGGTTGAGCCGGATGTCGGGTGAGACTGCCATCGGCATCGCAGCCTCCGCTGCGTCAGCACCGGCTTCGTGCTTCGCGTTGAACCCCGGCGAGGCTCGGTGCCTGGAACAACCACACGCATCGACCGACAGGTCCGTGAGGTCGCAGCGCTCCACGGCTCGGAGGGTAGACCTCAGACCAGCGCCGCGTGCTCGACGAGGCGGCAGAGCGCGTTGACCTGCCGAAGCTGCTCCGGCGTGTGCACGTTGGCCTCCAGCAGCCGCGGGCTCATCACCACGATCGACAGCGCCTGCGCCCGGGACACCGCGACGTTGAGACGGTGTACGTCGTAGAGGAACGACACCCTACGCGGGGCATCCTCTGCGCTGGAGCTGGTCATCGAGTAGATGACTGCCGGCGCCTCCTGACCTTGGAACTTGTCGACCGTCCCGAACCGCGCCCCGGGTAGAGCGCGCTTGAGGAGCCCGACCTGGTTGTTGTACGGCGCAACGACCAGCAGGTCGTCAGCCGTCATGGCGCGGGCCACCCCGTGGAGATCAGTGAAAGTGCCGCCCTCGAGCGCATGCCACAGCTCGGCCACCGCCTCGACCTCGACAGTTGAAGCAGCGGAGTTGCCGACGTGGGCGACATCGACGACCGCGATCCCCGACGCGGGCAGCCCGACCGCCGTGACCGCTTGGCGCTCTCGGCCGGGGCCGGAGACGAGCCGGCCGTCGTAGGCGAGGTCGGAGACGTAGGACGTGATCGCCGGGTGCATGCGCCAGCTGACGCCGAGGAATGTCAAGTACCGGGTTTGATGGAGACTTCCAACTCACGCTGAGCGGTTGCTCCGGTGAGGGTGTTGCTTCTGTGGCTGGTCTCGTACTCGACGGGTGGGATGAGCCCAATCTCCCCGTGGAGCCTGCGGAAGTTGAACCAGTCGATGTACTCGGCGACGGCGATCTCGAGGTCGTCGATGTTCTTCCAGGGTCCGCGGTTGCGGACCAGCTCGGCCTTGAACAGGCTGTTGAACGCCTCGGCCATGGCGTTGTCGTAGGAATCGCCCTTGCTTCCAACGGACGCGACGGCGCCGGCCTCAGCGAGGCGTTCGGTGTACCGGATCGCGACGTACTGCACGCCGCGGTCTGAGTGGTGCACGAGGTGGCTGGTGTCGTGGCCGTCGTGCTGGCGGGTCCACAGGCCCATGTTCAGGGCGTCCAGGGCCAGGTCGGTGCGCAGTGAGGTCGAGACCTGCCAGCCAACGACCCGGCGGCTGAACACGTCCAGGACGAAGGCGCAGTAGACCCACCCTGCGAAGGTCCGGACGTAGGTGATGTCGGCGACCCAGAGCCGGTCTGGGCAGTCGGCGACGAAGGCCCGTTTGACGTGGTCCAGCCGCGTGTCCGGCCCCGTTCCGGGCACGGTCGTGCGAGGGCCCTTCGCGCGGGAGATCCCCCGCAGGCCAAGGTCTTTCATCAGCCGCTGGGTCGTGCAACGGGCGACCGCCTCGGTGCCGGCCAGGACCGCCTCACGGTTCAGCTGAGCATGGACCTTCCTGATCCCGTAGACGCCGTAGTTGTCCTCGTGGACCTTCGCGATCACCGGCTTGAGCTCGTCATCGCGCAGCGCCCGCGCGGAAGGCTCCCTGCCCTTGGCCGCGTAGTAGGTGCTCGGAGAGATCTTGAGGTCCGCCTTGGTCAGCGCGGCGCAGATCGGC
>JAUYQP010000057.1 GCA_030697205.1 Mycobacteriales bacterium | reverse complement strand
CCCCGACCCCGACCACCGCCAACAGCTGCTCGACGACCCCTGGCGCGACCACACCTGGGAACACCTCGACGACCCCCACCTCGACCTCCCACCCGTCACCAGCCACGAGCCCCAGCACGACGAGGACGAGACAGCGGCGTAGGACCCGAGCCCTGACACAGCGACGGGCCCGGCGCCTCCCCCCTCGAGAAGCGCCGGGCCCTGCAACGTCCCAGCCTGGCAGCCCGAGGGCCCGGTGGACACGGCCGAACGGAGCAACCTCAGGCCCTAGCGTGGACCGGGTGCAGGACCCCTTCGCCGCCGTCGACGTCCCCGCGGCACCCCGCGAGCTCATCGCCGTCGGCGGGGAGCTCGACGTGGCGACGCTCGTCTCGGCGTACCGCTCTGCGTGCTTCCCCTGGCCCGCGACGGGCCGCTACGCCCGGTCGCTGGAGCGCGAAGCCCTCACGCTGGCCGAGCGCGGCGAGGTCCTGCGGCTGCCCGGTGGCGAGCGCCCGCTGGTGCCGTGGTGCTCGCCGCACCCCCGCGCGGTCCTGCTCGCCGACCAGCTGCACGTGACGCGCTCGCTGCGGCAGCGGCTGCGCCACGCGGGGTGGACGGCGACCGTCGACGAGGCCTTCGCCGAGGTCGTCGCGGGGTGCGCCGACAGGGGCCGCGAGGGCACCTGGATCACGGCGGGGATGCGCCGCGGCTACCTCGCGCTGCACGAGGCCGGGATCGCGCACAGCGTCGAGATCTGGGACGGCGATCGGCTCGTCGGCGGCCTCTACGGCGTACTCACCGGAGCCGTCTTCAGCGGCGAGTCGATGTTCCACCGAGAGAGCGACGCGTCGAAGGCCGCCGTCGTCGAGCTCTGCGCGCGGATGCTCGAGGCCGGCGCCATCGTCGTCGACACCCAGCAGGAGACACCGCACCTCAGCGCGATGGGCCAGGTCATGGTGGCCAGAGAGGAGTACGCCGAGGTCGTGCGGCAACTGCGCGACCTGCCGGTGACCCTTCCCGTGGGCCGCCGTGAGCTGGCCCGACTGGTGGACTAGCGCATCCGCCAGAGCAGCACGAGGCCGCGGTCGTCCGACGACCCGGCCGCGACCCGGTTGACGAGGACCTCTCCCCCACCGGCGAAGCCACGGGGCACCAGCCGCTCCGCCTCGCCGAGCAGCTTGTCGATGCCGACGGCGAGGTCGCGACCCGGGACCTCGACGAGGCCGTCGGTGTAGAGCAGGCAGGCGTCGCCCGGGTCGAGCACGAGGCTGCTGCCGACGTAGGTGGCGCCGGGGATGAGGCCGAGGGCCGGCCCGTGCGCGTCGAGCAGCGACCACCGACCGGTGCCGGCGTCGAGCACGGCGACCGGCGGGTGGCCGGCCGACTCGACCGTGCACCGACCGTCCTCGAGGTCGAGCACGAGGTGCACCGCCGTGGCGAAGCCCTCGTCCCACTCCTGCCGGCACAGATAGGAGTTGGCGGCGGGGAGGAAGTCCTCGGACGGCACCGACCCGAGCAGCCCACCGAGCGCTCCGGACAGCAGCAGCGCGCGGGTGCCGGCCTCGACTCCCTTGCCGGACACATCGACGAGCGCGATCTCGAGCCGCCGCCCGTCGTCGGTGAGACTGCTGACGACGAAGTCGCCGGCGAAGGGGCCGCCGCCCGCGGGCTTGACCACCGCCTCCGCGCGCCAGGGAGCCGGGAGGGTAGGGAGCCGGCCCTGCTGCTCGAGCCGTCCGCGGAGCTCGACCAGCACCGTGTCGCCGCGCAGCCCGCCGAGCCCGGTCTCCTCGCGCGAGCGCGCGAACTCCAGTGACAGCAGCGCCGTGATGGCGACCGTCACGAAGGCACCGGGGCGCACCTCGTCGAAGCCGATCACGACGCCGTTCCAGACCATCAGCGCGAGGACGAGGCCGAGCAGCCGCCAGACCGCTCGCCGGGTCAGCAGCAGACCGCCGAAGAGCACCGGCAGCACCTGCGCTGCCGGCGTCACGATCTGCGGGCCGATGACGACCGCGCCGACCGCGATGCCGACGGCGAGCAGGCTGCAGGTCCCGGCGACCACCCAGACCGGCGGCGGGTCGCGGCGCAGCCCGGTGAGGGCCCGCGGGACGGCACCCAGGATCGAGCGCGACCTCGGAGGGCGCTCGCGCAGCCGGACAGGGTCGGTCATGGTTCGAGCAACCTACCGTCGCATTGTGGCCCGCAGGCCGTGCCCGACCAGAGGATTGAGCCGTGGACGGACGGGTAAGCACTCGTCACTCGGCTGCGCCCCACCCGGTGCGCACGACTCGCGAACGGGGACAGGTGTTGGGCACGGCGTGCGATACAGGGATGGCGGGGGCCGCCCCGACCGAGGTCCGTGTCGCCCTCAGCCCCGTCCCGGCCAGCGCCGGCACGGCCCGCCGCTTCGTCGTCGCGACGCTGCGCGAGTGGGACCTCGAAGAGCTGACCGACACCGCCGCGCTGCTCGTCAGTGAGCTCGTCACCAACGCCATCCTCCACGCCCGCTCCGAGGTGACCGTCGCGGTGCGTGCCCTCGACGACCGGGTGCGCGTCGAGGTCGCCGACTCGGCCGACGGCGTGCCCTACCTCCGCCGCGCCACCAACACGGCCACGACGGGCCGGGGACTCGCGCTCGTCGACGCGTGCTCCCGTGCCTGGGGAGTCGAGCCGCAGCCACCGGGCAAGGCGGTGTGGTTCGACCTCGAGGCGTGAGCGCTCAGCCCGGTTGGCAGCTCGGGCACCAGAACAGGTTGCGCCCGGCCATCACCTGCGTCCGCACGTCGGTCCCGCAGTGCCGGCACGGCTGCCCCGCCCGCCGGTAGACGTAGTGGGCGTCCTCCCGCAGGACCGCGCCCCGACGCCGCGACCGGTCCTCGGGTCGGGTCGTCACGATCCGCCCCGCCCGCACCCCGGCCCGCATGAGCACCCGGGTGTCCTCCCAGATCCCGAGCCAGGTGTCCTCGCGCAGCTCGCGTCCGGCACGAAACGGCGACAGCGACGCCCGGAACAGCACCTCGGCGCGGTAGACGTTGCCGATGCCGGCGAGCACCGACTGGTCCATGAGCAGCTCACCGACGGTCCGCCCCGTCCGCGCGATCCGCTCCCACGCCGGCCCGGGGTCGGCATCGGTGCGCAGCGGGTCGGGCCCGAGCCGCGCGAGCACCGCCTGCCGCTCTGCCGGCGTGTGCAGCTCGCAGGCCGTCGGCCCGCGCAGGTCGAGCCAGTGATCGTCAGTGGTGAGCCGCACCCGCAGCGCACCGCGCGGCTCCGGGGCCGGCAGCCGACCGGTCGTCCACTTCCCGTAGAGCCCGAGGTGCACGTGCAGCAGCCGGCGCCCCTCGAGGTGGTACCAGAGGTGCTTGCCGTAGGGCTCGATCCGCGTCACCTCTCGACCGTCGAGCACCGCGGCGCCCGCGGCGAAGCGCCCCTGCGGGCTCGTCACCCGCGGCCGGGCCCCGACCAGCAGCGACTTGTGGTCGCGGGCGAGCCGGTGGATCGTGTGCCCCTCGGGCACCGGCTACTGCCCGTCGAGCGGCGGCAGCACCCGGGAGGTCTCGTAGTCACCGAGCATGGCGATCCGCCGGCTGTGCCGCTCGTCGCCCGAGTAGGGCGTCGCGAGGAACGCGTCGACGATCGCGAGCGCGGTCGCCTCGTCGTGCATCCGGGCGCCGAGGCTCACGACGTTGGCGTCGTTGTGCTCGCGGGCGAGCCGCGCCAGCTCCGGGCTCCAGGCCAGCGCCGCCCGGATCCCGAGGACCTTGTTGGCGGCCATCTGCTCGCCGTTGCCGCTGCCGCCCAGCACGATGCCGAGGCTGCCCGGGTCGGCCGCGACGCCCTCGCCCGCCCGCAGGCAGAACGGCGGGTAGTCGTCGGTCGCGACGTAGGTCGCCGGCCCGTGGTCGACGACCTCGTGACCCGCCTCCCGCAGGTGCGCGACGAGGCGCTCCTTGAGCTCGAAGCCGGCGTGGTCAGACCCGAGGTGGACGCGCATGAGCAGTGATGATGCCGTCCTCGGTGTCGACGGTTGCCCGGGGGGTTGGGTCGGCGCCCTCGTGCGGGGTCAGGACATCACCTGGTACGCCGGGACGTTCGCCGACCTGCTCGCCCTGCCCGCCGCGGTCGTGGCCGTCGACATCCCGATCGGACTGCCCTCCGGAGCGGAGCGGCGCGGCTGCGACGTCGCGGCCCGCGAGCGGCTCGGCGCGCAGCGGTCCTCGGTCTTCTTCGCCCCGCCCCGCGAAGCCCTGCCCGCCCGGACCCACGCCGAGGCCTGCGCGCTCTCGCGGGCCGCGGGCGGGGCGGGCCTGTCGCTGCAGACCTGGCACATCACGGACAAGGTCCGCGAGGTGGGTGCGCTGGCGACCGACCCCCGCGTCGTCGAGGCGCACCCGGAGCTGTCGTTCCGGGCACTCACCGGTGCGGTGCTACCGCGCAAGAAGCTGGTCGTCGGGCGTGATGCCCGGCTGGCCGCGCTGCGGACCTGGCTCCCGTCGGTCGCCCTCCCCGTGCCCCGGCCCGGCCGGGCTGCACCCGACGACTGCCTCGATGCGCTGGCCTGCGCGTGGACGGCCCAACGCTGGCTGCGCGGCGAGGCTGACGTGCTGGGCCACGGGACGGACCCGGACGGTCGTCCGGTGCGGATCGTGGTGTGACGGGCCTTCCCGTCGTACGACCTAGAGCTGGAGCGACTTGACCTCGAGGAACTCCTCGAGCCCGTGCTCGCCGAGCTCGCGCCCGATGCCGCTCTGCTTGTAGCCGCCGAAGGGCGCGAGCGGGTTGAAGCGGCCGCCGTTGACGTCGACCATCCCGGTGCGGAGCCGGCGGGCCACCCGCACCGCACGCTCCTGGTCGCCGGAGAAGACCCCGCCGGACAGGCCGTAGGGAGTGCCGTTGGCGATCTCGACCGCCTCGTCCTCGGTGGCGTAGGGGATGACGGCGAGGACCGGCCCGAAGACCTCCTCCTGCTCGATCCGCGACCCCGGCACGACGCCGGTCAGCACGGTCGGCCGGACGTAGTAGCCGGTCTCGAGCCCGTCGGGACGACCGGTCCCGCCGACGACGGCGGTGGCGCCCTCGGCGAGGGCCTGCTCGATATGGCCCTGGACGCGCTTCCACTGGTCGGCGTTGGCGAGCGGCCCGATCCGGGTGCCCTCGGCGGTGGGGGCACCCACGGCGTACGACGCAGCCGCTGCGGTGACCAGCTCGACCACCTCGTCGTGGCGGTCCGCGGGCACCAGCATGCGCGTCCACGCCGTGCAGGTCTGGCCGCCGTTGATGAAGCAGTTGGCCAGGCCGATCTTCACGGCCTTGGGCAGGTCGGCGTCGTCGAGCACCACGAAGGCGCTCTTGCCGCCGAGCTCGAGCGACACCTTCTTCACGGTGCCGGCGGCCACCGCCATGACGCGCTTGCCCGCCGCGGTCGAGCCGGTGAACGACACGATGTCGACGTCGACGTGCGCGGCCAGCGCCTCGCCGACAACGGTCCCGACGCCGGTGACGACGTTGAGGACACCGGCGGGCAGGCCGACCTGCTCAGCGACTTCGGCGAGGGCGAAGGCCGACAGCGGGGCGACCTCCGACGGCTTGAGCACCACGGTGCAGCCGGCGGCGAGGGCAGCCGCGACCTTCGCGACGACCTGGTGCAGCGGGTAGTTCCAGGGGGTGATCGCCGCGACGACACCGATCGACTCGCGCACGACGAGGGAGTTGCCGACCTGCTCCTCGAAGCCGTAGGTCTGCAGCAGCTCGGCATAGGAGCGCAGCACCCGCACCGGGTTGCCCACCTGCACCGCGCGACTGAAGGCGAGCGGCGTGCCCATCTCGGTGGAGATCGTCAGCGCGATCTCCTCGGTGCGGGCCTCGATCCCGTCGGCCAGCGCGGTGAGCAGCGCGGCGCGGTCGAGCACAGGGGTCTCGGCCCATGCCGGGAAGGCGGCGCGGGCCGCGGCCACCGCGGCGTCGACGTCGGAGGCGTCCCCTGCCGGCACCGAGCCCATCGGCTGCTCGGTCGCCGGGTCGATCACCGGGATCGGTGCGCGGCCGGTCGCGGGGACCCACTGGCCCCCGACGTAGAAGTCGGTGCGGTCGCTCACGAGAAGTCCGGCCCCTCGGTGCGGGTGCGCTTGAGCTCGTAGAAGTGCGGGTAGCCGGCGAGCAGCACCGCGCCGTCCCAGACCCTGCCGGCGTCCTCGCCGCGCGGGATCCGCGAGAGGACCGGGCCGAAGAAGGCGGTCCCGTCGACGTGCAGGACGGGGGTGCCGACGTCCATGCCTACCGGGTCCATGCCGCGGTGGTGCTCGGCGCGCAACGCCTCGTCGAGCGAGGCGTCGGTCGCGGCGGACGCCAGCTCGGTCGGGAGCCCGACCTCCTTGAGCGCCCCTACCAGCAGCTGCGGATCGTCGAGCTCGACCTTGTCGTGGTGGATGCGGGTGCCGATCGCGGTGTAGAGCGGCAGCAGGTCGTCGGTGTGCTCGCGTGCGGCGATGCAGACACGCACCGGGCCGTAGGCCTTCTTCATCATCTCGAGGTACTGCTCGGGGAGCTCACGCCCGTCGTTGAGCACCGCGAGGCTCATGACGTTCCAGGTGACGCTGAGCTCGCGCACCTTCTCCACCTCGAGCACCCAGCGGCTGGTGATCCAGGCCCAGGGGCAGAGCGGGTCGAACCAGAAGTCCACGTGAGTGAGCGCGTTCGTCGTCATCCACCGATCCTCGCACCCGTAGGATCGCTGTCACGTACGCAGCCCGTGCTGGTCTCCCCCGTCAGGGATCCTTGGGGCGGTAAGCGGTGGACTGGCCGAGGGTGACCCGCTGCCAGCTGTCGTCGACGTTGATCGTCGTCTCGGCCCCGCCCAGGAACAGGTAGCCGTCCGGTCGGAGGACCCTGCGGACCTGCTGGAGCACCTCACGCTTGGTACCCAGGTCGAAGTAGATGAGCACGTTGCGCAGGAACACCAGGTCGAAAGGCCCCATCGAGGGGAAGCACGTAGCGAGGTTGACGTTCTTGGTCTGGATCATGGACCGGAGCTCCGGCTTGACCTGCCAGGACGTGCCCTCCTTGTCGAAGTGCTTCACCAGCGAGGTGATCGGCAGTCCGCGGTTGACCTCGAGCTGGCTGTACGTGCCCTTGCGGGTGCGCTCGAGCATCTCCTCGTTCACGTCCGTGGCCAGCAGGTCGCAGCCGAACCCGGGCGGCAGCGTCTCCTTCAGAACCATCGCGAGGGTGTAGGGCTCCTGGCCGCTGGAGGAGGCCCCGCACCAGATGGAGAGCCGTCGAGCCGCGGACCTGGCCTTCATGAGCTCCGGCAACACGATGGTGCGCAACGTGTCGAACGGGTGCCCGTCGCGGAAGAACAGGGTCTCGTTGGTCGTCATGGCGTCGACGACCTTCGACGCGAGGCGGCCGGTGCGGTCCGCCTGCAGGCCGGCGACCAGACCCGAGATGCCGTCGAGCGACTCGCTCGTCGCCAGTGGCGTGAGCCGCGACTCCACGAGGTACTCCTTCCCGACCTCGAGCACGATGGCGGCGCGCTGCCGCACCAGCTGGCTGATGTAGGTGAAGTCGCTCTGGGCGAGAGGCACGGCTACGCCCCCACGGAAAGGCCGAGCATGCTGAGCTTGCCCAGGAGCGCCTCGGGGGTGAAGGGCTTGAACACGTACTCGTGCGCCCCGGCCGCCAGGGCCCGCACGACCTGCGAGTGCTCGCTCTCGGTGGTCACCATGACCAGCGTGAGGTCCGCGCAGGCGGCGTCCTTGCGACAGGCGCGGACGAAGTCCAGGCCGTTCATCACAGGCATGTTCCAGTCGACCAGCGCCAGCTGCGGCATCGGACCCTCAGCCAGGACGCGCAGGCCCTCCTCACCGTCGCCTGCCTGGACGACCTCCCAGCCGCGCTCCTCGAGCAGGCGGGCGAGCACCATGCGCATGGCGCGGGAGTCGTCGAGCACCAAGGCACGCACGTCGGTGAACCTCTCGTCGGGAACGGGCTCCCACCACATCGGTCCCCTCCGAGGGCGTGTGAGGAGCGGCACCGACCAAACGCGGGTAGTCCCAGTGGGCCACGCGCCCCCTCCCGGTGACCCATCTTCTGCCTGATGCGTCACAGACGCGTCCGGCTGCCCGATGAGCAGCGCATGACGCTGACGTGCTGGGGCCTGCCGCTGGTCGAAGGTGCCCTGTGAACGAGAGCAACGACGAGGTCGTCCAGGAGTTCCTGGTCGAGTCCTACGAGAACCTCGACCGCCTCGACCAGGACCTGGTCGCCCTCGAGCGCACCCCCGACGACACCGCGACGCTCTCCAGCATCTTCCGCACGATCCACACCATCAAGGGCACCTGCGGCTTCCTGGGCTTCAGCAAGCTCGAGGCGGTCGCGCACGTCGGCGAGAACCTGCTGAGCAAACTGCGCGACCACGAGCTGACCTTCGATGCCGACATCACCAGCGGTCTCCTGCAGATGGTCGACGCGGTGCGCGGCATCCTCGCCTCCATCGAGACGACCGCCGAGGAGGGCGACGGCGACTACAGCGCGCTCGTCGCCGAGCTCGGCCGGCTCTGCTCCCCCCCTGAGGCACGGCTCGCGGTCGTGGCGGCGCCGGCTGGCGCACCGGCCGGCGCACCGGTCGACGCACCGGTCGACATGGCTCCGGCCGCCACGGGAACGGACGACGAGACCGCCCGCCTGGGCGACATCCTGCTCGCGCGGCACGAGGTTGAGCCCGACGACATCGCTCGCGCCGTCCAGGCGCAGGAGGACGGGGACCTGCGGCCGCTGGGGCAGCTCCTCATCGAGGAGGGCACGCTGCAGCCTCGCGACCTCGCCGACGCTCTGCACGCGCAGGCCGAGGCCCGCTCCCACGTCTCGGACCAGTCGATCCGCGTCGACGTCGCCCTGCTCGACAAGCTGATGAACCTCGTCGGAGAGCTCGTCCTGGCCCGCAACCGCGTCCTGCAGTTCACTCGGGCCGACAGCGAGCCGGACTTCATCACCACCTCACAGCGGCTGAACCTGGTCACCAGCGAGCTGCAGGAGGGCGTCATGAAGACGCGCATGCAGCCGGTCGGCACCGTGTGGAGCAAGTTCCCCCGCGTCGTCCGCGACCTGTCCCACCAGCTGGGCAAGCAGGTCCGCATCGAGATGGAGGGCGAGGAGACCGAGCTCGACAAGACCATCATCGAAGCGATCAAGGACCCGCTCACTCACATCGTGCGCAACTCGGTGGACCACGGCATCGAGTCCCCCGAGGCGCGCGTCGCCGCCGGCAAGCCAGCCGAGGGGACACTGCTGCTGCGGGCCTTCCACGAGGGTGGCCAGGTCAACATCGAGATCACCGACGACGGCGCGGGCATCAACCTCGAGCGCGTGCGCAGCCGTGCCGTCGAGCGCAACCTGCTGAGCGTCGACCAGGCCGCCCGCATGAGCGACCGCGAGATCGCCAACCTGATCTTCCTGCCCGGCTTCAGCACGGCCGCCGCAGTCACCAACGTGTCCGGCCGCGGTGTGGGCATGGACGTGGTCAAGACCAGCATCGAGAAGATCGGTGGAACCGTCGACCTGCAGCCTCGGCCGGGGCAGGGCACCACGCTCCGCATCCGCATCCCCCTGACCCTCGCGATCATCCCGGCGCTGATCGTCGTGACCGGCGGCGACCGCTACGCGATCCCGCAGGTCAACCTGCTGGAGCTGGTCCGCCTCGAGGGTGAGCAGGCGCGCACCGCTGTGGAGATGATCCACGACACGCCCGTCTACCGGCTGCGCGGCAACCTGCTGCCGCTCGTCGACCTCCGCCACGAGCTGGGGCTCGGCGACCGCGAGGAGGCCGGTGACGTGATGAACATCGTCGTGCTTCAGGCGGACGACCGGCAGTTCGGGCTCGTGGTCGAGGGCGTCAGCGACACCGAGGAGATCGTCGTCAAGCCGCTCGGTCGCCAGCTCAAGGGCATCGCGACCTTCGCCGGCGCAACCATCATGGGCGACGGCCGGCTGGCCCTCATCCTGGACGTCCTCGGCCTTGCCCAGCAGGCGAAGGTCGTCTCCGAGAACCGCGAGCGCGCCGCGCTCAGCAGCGCTGCGTCGGCTGCCGCCGGCGACGAGGCCGCCCAGGCTCTGGTGGTGCTGCGGCTCGGGCTCGACACCCGGGTCGCTGTGCCCCTCTCCCTGGTCGCCCGCCTCGAGGAGGTCCCCGCGAGCTCGGTCGAGCGGAGCGGCGGACGTGACGTCGTCCAGTACCGGGGCCAGATCATGCCGCTCGTGCACGTCTGCGACGCCTTGGGCGTGCCGCGGAGCGTCGAGGAGCACGAAGTCCTGCAGGTGGTCGTCCACAGCGTCGACGGTCGCAACGTCGGGCTGGTCGTGGACGAGATCGTCGACATCGTCGAGGAGCACCTGGTCATCGAACGGGTCGGCTCCCGTCGCGGGATGCTCGGCTCCGCCATCCTCCAGGGCCGGGTGACCGACCTGCTCGACGTGGCCGCCGTGGTCGGCGACGCCGTCCCCGCTCCCCTCGCGATCGGAGCCTGAGATGAGCGACGAGCGGCAGTACTGCACCTTCTACGCCGGTGATCTGTACTTCGGCATCTGGGTCCGCGAGGTCCAGGAGGTGTTGCTCTACCAGGACATGGTCCGTGTCCCGCTGGCCTCCCCCGTCATCCGTGGCCTGATCAACCTGCGGGGTCAGATCGTGACCGCGATCGACCTGCGCCGGCGGCTGGACCTGCCCGACCGCGAGGACGGCGTCGACCCGATGAACGTCGTCGTCCGCACCGACGACGGCGCGGTGAGCCTGCTCGTGGACCAGATCGGCGACGTCGTCGAGGTGGACGACCGGACCTTCGAGAACGCCCCGGAGAACCTCGGCGGCCCGGCTCGGGACCTCATCGAGGGGGTCTACAAGCTCGAGGGCCACTTGCTGCTGGTGCTTGACCCCGCCAAGACCATCGACGTGCCCTCACCACGCCGCGCAGACACGTGACCCGTGGACCGGTCCCGTCGGAGGAGCAGCCACCCCTCCCCCTTCTCATCCCCCCTGCCCGCACCAGCCAGGAGCAGCTCATGACCACCAGCACCACCACCACGCTCTTCGACCTGCTCGGCGGCGACGACGCCCTCATCCTGGCCGTGGAGCGCTTCTACGAGAAGGTGCTGGCCGACCCCGAGCTTGCGCCGTACTTCACAGGAGTCGACCTCGGCCGATTGCAGGAGAGGCAGGTCACGTTCCTGGCCGCTGCCCTCGGCGGCCCGAAGCCCTACCGCGGGCGCTCCATGTCCGCGGTGCACGCCGACCTATCCATCACACAGGACCACTTCGACCGGACCGCCGGTCACCTCGTCGACACGCTCCAGGAGCTGGGGATCGACGAGCCGACCATCGGCGCCGTCGTCGCCGTTGTCGCCCCCCTCGCCCCGTCCATCGTCAGCAGCACCGGAGGAACCGTGACCACCATCGACGAGATCAACGGCTCCTTGTTCGAGGCCGGCGACGCCGCGCGCTACGAGTCCATGCTCGAGAACGCCCCGACGAACGTCATGTTCGCCGACCGCGACTTCGTCATCCGCTACATGAACCCGGCGTCGCTCGAGACCCTGCGCACTCTGCAGGAGCACCTGCCCGTTGCGGTCGACGAGATCGTCGGCAGCAGCCTGGACATCTTCCACAAGACCCCGTCGTACCAGCGCGACCTGCTGTCGCACGACAAGAAGCTCCCGCGCCGCGCGAACATCCAGGTCGGCCCCGAGATCCTGGACCTGCTCGTCTCCCCGATCTACGACAAGGTCGGCAACCACATCGGCGCGATGGCCACCTGGGAGGTCATCACCGACAAGCTCCGCCTCGAGAGCGAGATGGCCCGCGTCTCCTCGATGATGGAGAACAGCCCCACCAACATGATGTTCGCGGACCGCGACTTCGTGATCCGCTACATGAACCCGACCTCGCTCGAGACCCTCCGCACCCTGCAGGAGCACCTGCCGGTCCCGGTCGACGAGATCGTCGGCAGCAGCCTCGACATCTTCCACAAGACCCCCGCCTACCAGCGCGGCATCCTGAGCGACGACAAGAACCTGCCGCGCCGCGCCAACATCCAGGTCGGCCCTGAAGTCCTCGACCTGCTGGTCTCGCCGATCAGCGACAAGGACGGCAACTACATCGGCGCGATGGCCACCTGGGAGGTCATCACCCAGAAGCTTCACCTCGAGAACGAGATGGCCCGCGTCTCCTCGATGATGGAGAACAGCCCTACCAACATGATGTTTGCGGACCGCGACTTCGTCATCCGCTACATGAACCCGGCCTCGCTCAAGACCCTCAAGACCCTCCAGGGCCACCTGCCGATCGACGCCGACGCGATCGTCGGCAGCAGCCTCGACATCTTCCACAAGAGCCCCGCCTACCAGCGCGGGATCCTCGCCGACGACAAGAACCTGCCCCGTCGCGCGAACATCGAGGTGGGCCCGGAGACCCTTGACCTACTCGTCTCGCCGATCACCGACAAGGACGGCAACTACATCGGCGCGATGGCCACCTGGGAGGTCATCACCGAGCAGCTCCGCACGGCAAAGGCCGCCGAGGAGGCGGCTGCCGACAGCGCCGCCCTCAGCCAGGTACTGGCGGCGCTCGCCACCGCCACCACCTTCGAGGGGGCGACCAAGGTCGCGCTCGACACGGTCCGGGCGGCGTTCGGCTGGGCCTACGGCTCCTACTGGGCAGTAGACCAGGCCGACCAGGCCCTGAAGTTCCAGAACGAGTCGGGCGACGCGGGCCCGGAGTTCCACGCGGTCACGCTCGCCGCCACCTTCAAGGAGGGCGTCGGCCTGTCAGGACGCGCCTGGAAGTCGCGCGACCTGTTCTTCACCAAGGACATCGGCGAGATGACTGACTGCGTGCGCGCTCCTGTCGCCCAGCGCGTCGGCGTGAAGTCGGGAGTGTGCTTCCCGATCCTGCTGCAGGGCGAGGTCGTCGGCACCATGGACTTCTTCGCCACCGAGACCCTCGAGCCGAGCACAGGACGTCTCGACGCGCTGCGCAACATCGGCCAGATGGTCTCGTCCGCCCTCGAGCGGATCCACAAGTCCGACGCGGAGAAGGACGCGCAAGCAGTGCTGCAGGCCAAGGTCGACTCGATCCTCGCAGTCGTGACCGCCGCGGCCGGCGGCGACCTGACCCAGGACGTCACGGTGTCGGGCACCGATGCGATCGGCCAGATGGGCACCGCGCTGCAGACCTTCTTCACCGAGCTGCGCGGATCGATCAGCGCGATCGGCCTCAACGCCCAGTCGCTGTCCTCGGCGTCGGAGCAGCTCAACGGCGTGAGCCAGCAGATGGGCGGCGCCGCGGAGGAGACCGCCACCCAGGCGGGGGTCGTGTCCGCGGCCGCCGAGCAGGTCAACGTCAACGTGCAGACCGTCGCCGGTGGCTCGGAGGAGATGTCCGCGTCGATCTCCGAGATCGCCAAGAACGCTGCCGACGCCGCCCGCGTGGCCGGTCAGGCCGTCGACGTCGCCGGCACGGCCAACACCACGGTTGCCAAGCTCGGCGAGAGCTCGGCCGAGATCGGCAAGGTCATCAAGGTCATCACGAGCATCGCGCAGCAGACCAACCTGCTGGCGCTCAACGCGACCATCGAGGCCGCCCGTGCCGGTGAGGCGGGCAAGGGCTTCGCCGTCGTTGCCAACGAGGTCAAGGAGCTGGCCAAGGAGACCGCCAAGGCGACCGAGGACATCTCGCAGAAGATCGAGGCGATCCAGGGCGACACCCGTGGAGCCGTCGAGGCGATCGAGCAGATCTCCAGCATCATCGGCCAGATCAACGATATCCAGTCGTCGATCGCCAGCGCCGTCGAGGAGCAGACCGCCACGACCAACGAGATCGCCCGCAACGTCAGCGAGGCGGCGCATGGGTCCAGCGAGATCGCCGCGAACATCACCGGCGTGGCCACGGCCGCGCAGGGCACGGCCAAGGGCGCAGAGGAGACGCAGCGCGCGGCAGGCGAGCTCAGCCAGATGGCTGCGGACCTGCAGCACCTCGTGGACAGGTTCACGGTCTAGCCCATGTCCCTGCACGTGCTCGGCATCAGCCACCGCACGGCCAGCGCCCAGGCCCGCGCTGCCGCCACCGTGACTCCCCAGCAGGTCGGGGAGCTCCTGGCGGCGGCAGCGCGGCAGGCACCCGACCTCGAGGTGCTCGCGCTGGCCACCTGCAACCGGACGGAGTTCTACCTTGCCGGCGAGGACGCCGTCGCCCGGTGGACCGCCGTGGTCGCCTCCACCTGCCCGGTGGCGCCGACCTGGATGCACGCCGACGGTTGGTACCACCACGAGGATGCCGAGGCGCTCAGGCATCTGCTCCGGGTCGCGTGCGGTCTGGACTCCTTGCTCCTGGGCGACACCCAGGTGCTCGGCCAGTTGCGCGCGTCGGTGACAGCCTCGGAGCGCACTGGCACGCTCGGGAGGACTCTGGGCCAGGCAACGGCGCTGGCCCTGCGCACCGGTCGGCAGGCACGAGCGACGACGAGCATCGCGGTCGGCACCCCCGGGATCGGGCCCGCCGTGGCTGAGGCCATCAGCAGCTGCGGTGTCCCCCGCGGTGGCACTGTCCTGGTGCTGGGATCCGGGGGCGCGGGCCGGCTCGCCGTCCGCGCGCTGCGCAAGGCGGGCTACAGCCGACTGTCGCTGGCCAACCGCACCGACGCCACCTGCCGTGAGGTGGCCGGCGACCTGCAGGTGGCCTGGACGCCCTGGGCGGACGTCACCTCGGCGCTCGCGACCGCTGACGCGGTGGTCGTCGCCACCGGCGCACCACAGGCCGTCGTCACCGCGCTCCCCGACCGCGCCACGCCCGTCCTGGTCGTCGACGCGGGGTTCCCGCCGCAGGTCGGTCCCGACGTTGCTGCCTCCGGCGCCACCGTCGTGTCACTGGAGGCCCTCACTTCCGCGGCGGACGCCGCCACCCAGCGGCGGCTGGCCGCCGTACCGGAGGTGGAGGAGCTCGTCGCAGGTCAGGTCGATGCCTGGCTGATGGACCAGGAGCGGGCGCCACTGGAGTCCGCCATCAAGGCGCTGCACGCGCGGGTCGGTGCCTGGGCAGCCGACGCCGCGGCGACCCTGCACGGCGCCCCGCTGGACGTCTCCGACGTCGAGCGCCTGCTCGCCCGGTCGATGAAGGCACTGCTCCACCCGCACGTCGAGCAGCTGCGCGCCCTTCAGCCGCGCAGCGGGGCGGAGACCTCGTGAGGCCGCTGCGGGTGATGACCGTCGACGACTCCGTCGTCGTGCGCCTCATGGTCGCGGAGGCACTTCGTGGCGAGAAGGACTTCGAGCTCGCGGGGTTTGCCCAGAACGGGCAAGTGGCCCTGGACAAGCTGACCGAGATCGCACCCGACCTGATAGTCCTTGACGTCGAGATGCCCGTGATGGACGGCCTGACGACGTTGCTGGAGCTCCGCAAGCGGCGGAGCAAGATCCCGGTCGTCATGTTCAGCACCCTCACCTCCCGGGGAGCCAGCGCCACCATCGAGGCGCTCACCCGGGGGGCCAGCGACTACGTGCAGAAGCCCTCTGCGGCCAGCCGCGAGGAGAGCCTGCAGCTGCTGCGTGCCGAGCTACTGCCCAAGCTCCGAGCCCTGGGCGCCAAGGCACTCGCAGGTCCGCGAGCGCCGGTCGCCACCCCGCGGGCCCGTAGAACCGCCCTGGGACCGGTCGACGTGGTCGTGATCGGCGTCTCGACCGGCGGCCCCAACGCGCTGGCGGACATGCTGCCCGGCCTGCCTGCCGACCTCCCTGTACCCGTGCTGATCGTGCAGCACATGCCACCCGCGTTCACCGGGATGCTCGCCAAGCGCCTGGACAGCCTGTGCCCGCTCACCGTCGCCGAGGCCCAGGGCGGTGAGGTGCTGGCTCCCGGGCAGGTCTGGGTGGCACCAGGCGGCAAGCACCTCGTCGTCAAGAAGGTCGGCGCCCACGTGGTCACGGCCATTAACGAAGAACCCCCGGAGAACAGTTGCCGCCCCGCCGCCGACCCTCTGTTCCGCAGCGTGGTCGCTGCGTACGGCGCGCGCGTGCTGTCGGTGGTGATGACCGGCATGGGCTCCGACGGCCACAAGGGGACGCAGGCGGTCGTCGCGGCCGGTGGTCAGGTCATCGCCCAGGACGCCGAGTCGTGCGTCGTCTACGGCATGCCCCGCTTCGTCGTCGAGGCCGGTCTGGCGGACGCAGTCCTGTCCCTGGAACACATCGCGGCAGAGATCACCCGGCGCACGGGGGCCGGGCTCGTCTGCCGATAGAGGGACTCGCGACCCTGCCGGGAACGCCGATGCGGGCTGTTCTGGGCGAGCGAGGAGGTCGAGCGGCCCACCACGTCCGTGCGCGAGGCCGAGGTGGAAAGGGCCGTTCTCGTCGCCGACCTCGGCCGCACCCGCCGGCTGGTCATCCACGCCCAGGGGCAGAGCGGGTCGAACCAGACGTCCACCGTCGTGCGTGCGCTCGCCGTCATGTGAAGAGTCCTCCACCCGTAGGATCGCTCGCGCACCATGGGTACGCGGGGGAAGATCGACGGAGGGCTCGGCTCTGTGACCGGCAACAACCTGCACCGCGACGAGGCGAGGACGCGCGCCTCGGCGATCGCTGTCACGTCGTACGACGTCCTCCTCGACCTGACCGACCGGTCGAGTGGGGGCTCTGGCGAGAAGCCGGGCGAGGAGCGCTTCCGCTCGACGTCGACGATCCGCTTCTCGGCGTCGTCGGCGCTGTCGACCTTCGTCGAGCTGACGGCGCCTGCCGTGCGGTCGGCCTCCCTCGACGGGGTCGCCCTGGACGCGTCGGCCTTCGACGGCGACCGGCTGGCCCTCGACGTGAGCGCCGGTGACCACGAGCTCGTCGTGGACGCCGACTGCGCCTACACCCGCAGCGGCGAGGGCCTGCACCGCTTCGTCGACCCCGTCGACGGCTCGGTCTACCTCTACTCGCAGTTCGAGACCTACGACGCGCACCGGATGTATGCCTGCTTCGACCAGCCCGACCTCAAGGCCGTCTTCCGCTTCGTCGTCGACGCCCCCCGCGACTGGGTCGTCGTGTCCAACGGCGCCGTGACGTCGCGTCCGGCGGAGGGCGAGCACGGCCGGTGGGAGTTCGCCGAGACGCCGCCGATGTCGACCTACATCACGGCGCTCGTCGCCGGCCCCTACTTCTGCGTCGAGGACTCCCACGACGGCATCCCGCTCGGCATCTACTGCCGCGCCTCGCTCGCCCAGCACCTCGACGCCGACGAGCTCTTCGCGGTCACCAAGCAGGGCTTCGACTTCTTCCACCGCGTCTTCGACTACCGCTACCCCTTCGGCAAGTACGACCAGCTGTTCGTGCCGGAGTTCAACGCGGGCGCGATGGAGAACGCCGGCGCCGTCACCTTCCTCGAAGACTACGTCTTCCGGTCGAAGGTCACCGACGCGGCCTACGAGCGGCGCGCCGAGACCGTCCTGCACGAGATGGCCCACATGTGGTTCGGCGACCTCGTGACGATGCGCTGGTGGGACGACCTGTGGCTCAATGAGTCCTTCGCGACCTACGCGTCGGTGCTCTGCCAGGCCGAGGCGACCCGCTGGACCAACGCGTGGACGACCTTCGCCAACACCGAGAAGACCTGGGCCTACCGGCAGGACCAGCTGCCCTCCACGCACCCGGTCGCCGCGGACATCCGCGACATCGAGGCCGTGAAGGTCAACTTCGACGGGATCACCTACGCCAAGGGGGCGTCGGTCCTCAAGCAGCTCGTCGCCTGGGTCGGCCAGGACGCCTTCCTCGCCGGGCTGCGCGCCTACTTCCCGCGTCACGAGTACGGCAACACGGTGCTCGCGGACCTGCTCACCGCCCTGGAGGAGTCCTCCGGTCGCGACCTGTCGTCGTTCTCCTCGGACTGGCTCGAGACCGCCGGCGTCAACACCCTGCGGGCCGCCTTCGAGGTCGGCGGGGACGGGGCATTCACGTCGTTCTCCGTCCTGCAGGAGGCGCCGGCCGAGCACCCGACACTGCGCTCGCACCGCGTCGCCGTCGGGTTCTACGACCTCGTCGACGGCGCGCTCGTGCGGGTCCACCGCGAGGAGCTCGATGTCGTGGGCGCCAAGACCGAGGTGCCCGCGCTGGTCGGGCGCCCGCAGCCCGACCTCGTGCTGGTCAACGACGACGACCTCACCTTCGCCAAGATCCGGCTCGACGAGCGCTCGCTCGCGACCGTCGTCGGCCACGTCGGCGCCTTCACCGACTCGCTGCCGCGCGCGCTGTGCTGGGCCGCGGCATGGGACATGACCCGCGACGCCGAGATGCCCGCGCGCGACTACCTCGCGCTCGTGCTCGCCGGCATCGACCGCGAGACCGACATCGGCGTGGTCCAGTCGCTGCTGCGCCAGGCCCAGTCGGCTCTCGCGCTGTTCGCCGACCCGGCCTGGGCGCCGACCGGCAAGGCCCTGCTCGCCGAGCGCGCCCATGCGGCGCTGCTCGCTGCCGCCCCCGGCTCCGACCTGCAGCTGGCCTGGACCCGCGCCCTCGGCTCGCTGGCCCGCACCCCGTCGCAGGTGGCGCTGCTGCGCGACCTGCTCTCGGGTGCCGCCTCCGTCGACGGCCTGGCCGTCGACGCCGAGCTGCGCTGGCACCTGCTGGTCCGCCTGGTCGTCCTCGGCGAAGCGGGGCTGTCCGAGATCGAGGCCGAGGTCGAGCGCGACCCCACCGCCGCCGGACAGCGCCACGCCGCCGCGGCCCGTGCCGCGCGCCCGACCCCGGAGGCCAAGGCCGAGGCGTGGCAGCTCGCGGTCGAGGACCCCTCGGTGCCCAACGCCGTGCAGGCCGCCCTCATCGGCGGCTTCAACCAGGTCGAGGACCTGTCGCTGCTCGAGCCGTGGGTCGACCGCTACTTCGCCGCACTCTCCGAGGTCTGGGCGACCCGCACCGCCGAGATGGCGCAGAGCATCGTCAACGGCCTCTACCCGACGCTGCTGGTGTCGCCGTCGGTCGTCGAGCGCACCGACGCCTACCTGCAGGCCGAGGACCCGCAGCCGGCGCTGCGCCGACTGCTGCTCGAGGGCCGCGACGGCGTGGTGCGGGCGCTGCGCGCGAGGGCCCGCGACAGGGCGTAGAGATGATCACCATCGAAGCCTCGGGCTCAGGGGGTCGTCGCGCGAGACGCCACGGCGTGTCGTCGCGAGACGATCACTGACCACCCTTGCCGTTTCGGCCTGTGGACAACGGCCGCACGAGGTCTGACGGCGCCCAGGATCTCGGCATGGACACCGCCTCGGACAACATTGGTGACGCCGTCGCCGCTCTCCGCCTGCTCGCCGCCCGGCAGCAGGGCGTCTTCACCTGGGGGCAGGCCCTCGCCCTCGGCATCCCCCTCGGCGTCGCTGCCACGACCCTCCGGCGAGGCGACTGGTACCGCCTGAGGCGTGGCGTCTACGCCTTCGCCGAGGAGGTGTGGGAGCGAGCCGGTGACGACTGGGCCATGCACCACCTCCGCTGCGCGGCCGAGGTGCTCGCGCTCGGATTCGACCCGGTCGTCAGTCACGAATGGGCGGCGCGCCTGCACCGCATGCACCACCTCGGCAGCCTCTCGCCGAGACCGGTCATCAGCCGGCAGAGGCATCGCGACGACGAGCGCTCGGAGCGCAAGGGCTTGTACGTCGTACAACTGCCGGAGCCGCACCGGACCACCGTCGCGGGCGTGGGTGCCACCACACCCGCACGTACCGCGGTCGACCTCGCACGCCGCGACGGCCTGCTCGCTGGTGTCGTGGCGGCCGACGCGGCGCTGTGGGCGGGCGCGTCGCCGGAGGAGCTGGATGCTGTCGCGAGGCATTGCTGGCACTGGCCCGGCGGCGCCACCGGCCGTGCGGCGGTAGTCCTGGCGCGCGAGGGGGCCCAGAGCGCACTCGAGTCGATCGGCCGCAGGGCGCTGGTCGAGCGCGAGGCACCGGAGCCGGAGCTGCAGGTGGAGGTCCTGCGGTGGGGCCAGCTCCTGGGCGTCGCCGACATGGCCTGGCGCGGCCTGCTCCTCGTTGCAGAGGCCGACGGCGCGGTCAAGTACGAACGCCCCTGGGCGCCGCGACCGCTGCTCACGGAGAAGCGGCGCCAGGAGGACTTCGAGCAGTGCGGGCTGGCGGTGCTGCGCTACGACTGGGACGAGTCGTGGTCGCGCCCCGGGGAGCTCTACGCCCGGTGGCGGGCCAAGGCCGCGACTGCCGCTTCCAGGCGGCTAGCGGCGGGCGTCGAGCTCAGGCCGCGTGGGACGCGCCGCGCGGCGTGAGGTGTCTGATCGTCGCGGCACGACACGCCGGGACGAGACGCGACACGATCACCATCGAAGCGATGGTGATCATCTCGTCAGTGCAGCGCGGGGCGGTCCGAGCCGCTGGCGGTGAGCTCACGGCGACCGAGCGGGTCACGGGTGTCGCCCACGGCCGTCAGCGCCTCGCGGCGACCGGCAGCGTCGGCCATCTGGCGGATCCCGTCGACGATGCCGCCGGCGAGGTCACCGCCTGCGAAGGCGCTCGTCATCGACATGACGGCCAGCGCGGCAACCCGGTCCGGAACGCGGCGGCGGGCCTGCGGGCCGGTGACGACCTCGACCCGGCGCTGACCGGGCGCGACCACGAGCAGCACGGCACCCGCCGCGCGGTCACCGAGGGCCGCGTGAGCCTGCTCGGCACCGGCGCGGAACGCCGCGGCGCCCTGCTCGACGCGCAGGTCACCGACGAGGACGGACACGTCGAGGCCGTGCTGGTCCCGGCACGTCAGCACCGCGCGCTCGATGCGCTCCTGCTCCTTGGGGCTGAGACCCGACTGCCCTGCGCTACCAGCTGCCACGAGCCCCACCCCTCACGACGTCGCCCGGCTGGGCGGATGCGACAGCGGCGTCCGGGTCGGCCGGGCCGTGGAACCACAGCGGCGCCGCGGACCAGCCGCGGTTCGGGCGGTAGCGCGTGCTCCGCACGACGTTGGGCAGCCAGACGACCGCCGAGATGGCCAGCAGGATCACCAGCGGCACGACGACGTAGAGCACGAGGGCGCCCTTGATGCCGACCTCGGGGACGGGCGTCACGATCTCGGAGTCCGTGGCCAGCGCGGGGCCGGCGAGCAGCACGGACAGCGCGAGACCCGACAGCGCGGACGTGCGGGCGGTGCGGCTCACGGGCCCTCCTCTCGGTCGGGCGACACGCTACCGAACCCGTCCCATGCCGTCCGCGAGCAGGGCCGTGAGCCGCCGCACACCGGGGTGGTCGAGCAGCTCCTCGAGCCCGAGCGCGCGACCGGTCGCGTCGGCCACGGGGAGCCGCCAGTTGGGGTGCTCGTCGATGGTGCCGGGCAGGTTGGGCGGCCGCAGGTCGCCCACCGCGTCGCCGAGCGCAGCGAGCACGAGCCGCGCCGGCGAGCGGACCAGCGCGAGGTGCATCGCGACCACCGGGTCGCCGTCGGCGGCCTCGAGCAGGCCGGTCCGCGACAGCAGCGCGAGCAGCCGGTCGCGCTCCGCGACCGCCTCCGCGAGCTCGTCGGAGACCGGTCGGGTCAGCACCCCGGCGGCCTCGCGCAGCCGCACCTGGTCCAGCGACAGGAAGCCGGCCGCGGTCGGCAGGTCGTGGGTGGTCACGGTGGCGAGCACCTGCGAGCGCCAGTCGGCCGGGTCCGCGTCGCCCTCGAACCACAGCACCGCACTGCCCAGCACGCCCGTCCGGTCGAGGGCCGCGCGCACGGAGGCCTCGACCGTGCCGAGGTCCTCCCCCACGACGACCGCACCGGCCCGGGTCGCCTCCAGCGCGAGCACGGCCAGCATCGCGTCGACGTCGTAGCGCACGTAGGTCCCGTCGGTCGCGGGCGACCCCGCCGGCACCCACCACAGCCGTGACAACCCCATGACGTGGTCGATGCGCAGCCCCCCGGCGTGGCGCAGGCAAGCGCGTACGACGTCGCGATACGGCAGGTAGCCCGCTTCCTCGAGCCGGTCGGGCCGCCACGGGGGCAGCCCCCAGTCCTGCCCCTGCCGGGCCAGCATGTCCGGGGGTGCGCCCACCGAGGTCCCGAGGGCGAGGACGTCCTGCAGCGCCCACCCGTCGGCGCCGCCGCCGTCGACGCCGACCGCGAGGTCGTGCAGGACGCCGACCGCCATCGGTGCGGACGCGACCGCCACCGCCGCGACCTGCTCGTCGACGAGCAGCTGCACCCAGCACCAGAAGGCGATCCGCTCGGCGAGCGGCTCGCGGTCGACGGCCGCGGGCCGGTGCAGCGCGGCAGGCCAGGACTGCCAGGGCAGCCCGTGCACCTCGGCCAGCGCGGCGAAGACCGCGACGTCCTCCAGCGGCGGGCCCATCGTCGCCCGGAAGTCAGCGAGCGCGTCGGCCCGGTGCGTCGGCCAGAGCAGCTCGAGCGCCACGAGCTTGGCCGACCAGGCGGCGTCGCGGTCGACCCGCTCCGGGTCGGTCGCCGGCCGCAGGGCGTCGACGGCCGCGCGCACGTCGGCAGCGGCAGCGGCGTACTCCTCGGTGTCCTCGATGCGCAGCGCGACCGCCGAGCGGAAGCGGCGCGACGACGGGGAGTACGGCGAGGGCGTGACCGGGACGAGTGGGCCCTCGAGGTGCAGCGGGTTCGCTAGCAGGGCGCCGGCCCCGTCGGCGGCGGAGCGCGCGACGACGGTGCGCAGGTCGCGGTAGTCGCCGACGGCCCACGACCCGGCGCTGCGCAGCGCGTAGAGCTGCACCTGCCAGCCCCAGTGCCGACCCTCGGGCGTGGGGATCCGCTCCGGCGCGACGAGCAGCACCGCCTCGGCGACCCGGCCGGTGTCGCGGGCCCGCAGGACGTGCCAGCCCAGCGGCAGCCCTGCGAGGCGGACCTCGTGGCGCGTCACCCCGTCGCGCTCCTCGACGGGAGGCGGCACCGGCAGCGCCAGCACCCGGCCGTCCTCGGTGACCACCTCGAGCGCGACCCGGCCGCGGGCCCGCAAGTCGGCGACACCGCGGCCCTCGACCGACAGCACAAAGGGCGGCAGCAGCCGGGCCCACGGACGGTCCCGCGCGGCCTGCAGCGCCACAGCCGGGTCGGTGCAGTCCACCCCGAGAGCCGCGAGCGCCGCCCCGATCGCGTGGTCGGAGACGGTGACCGGCCGGCCCTGCCAGTCGTCGTAGGAGGTGGCCACCCCGTGGGCGGCGGCGAGCTCGTGCAGGGTCACCCGGCGGACCGTACCCGTCAGGCGGGCTCTTCCAGCACCTCGTCCTCGAGACCCAGGTAGGGCGCCCAGCTCGGGTCCACAGAGCGGGCGCCGACGATGCGCCACGCGACCCCCGACGGGACGGTCGGCAGGCGGCGCAGGTGCCAGCCCAGCTCGGCGATGCCGCGATCGGCCTTGACGTGGTTGCACCGACCGCAGGCCGAGACGACGTTGTCCCACGCGTGCGCACCACCACGGCTGCGCGGCACGACGTGGTCCAGCGACGTCGCGGCCGCCCCGCAGTAGACGCAGCGCCCGCCGTCGCGGGCGAAGACCGCCTTGCGGGTGAGCGGCACGGTCGCGCGGTAGGGCACCTTGACGAAGCGGGTGAGCCGCACGACAGCCGGCACCTCGAGCCGGGTGCGGGCGCTGTGCATCACCTCGTCCCGGTCCGACACCGACACCGCCTTGGCGGTGAGGACGAGCACGACGGCGCGCCTGGCGGGCACCACGCACAGCGGCTCGTAGGTCGCGTTGAGCACCAGCGCCTCGGCCATCGGACGTCCTCCCTGCCGCCCACTGTCCCCGAACGCGCCCGGATGCGCCACTGGCTTGCAGGGCGCAGGCTGTCCGACGTGACCGTCGAGACCGCCGCCGGTATCGCCCACCTCGCGGCGACGGCGTACCTCTGCGGGGTCGGCTGGCTGGTGCAGCTCGCGCTCTACCCGGCTTTCGCGACCATCGGTCCGACGTCGGCGTGGCCCGACCACCACAGCGCCCACAGCCGCGCGCTGACCCTCGTGATCGCCCTCCCGTGGGCCCTGCAGGGCCTGGCGCTGGCCGCGCTGCTGCTCACCGCGCCCGGCCCGCTCGTGCTGCTCGCGGCCGTCCTCGGCCTCGCCCCCGTCGTCGTCACGGTCACCTGGTCGCTGCCCTGCCACGCGGTCCTCAGCCAGGGGTACGACGAGCAGGCGCTCGCCTCGCTGCTGTCGTCGAACCGGCTGCGGGCCCTGCTCTGGACCGGCGGGGTGCTGGCGGGAGCGGCGCACCTAGGGTGACCGGGTGCGCTACCCCGACGCCGAGCGGCTCGACCTGCTCGAGGACCTGCACGGCCACGCCGTCGCCGACCCGTACCGCTGGTTGGAGGACGAGCGCGACCCGCGGACCACGGCCTGGGCCGGGGCGCAGGCGGCGCTGGTCCGGGAGCACCTCGACGCGCTGCCCGGGCGCGAGCGGCTGCGCGACAGCCTGACCGCGCTGCTCGCGACCGGCTCGGTCGGCGTGCCCGCGTGGCGTCGCGAACGGGCCTTCTCGACCCGGCGCGACCCGGGCCAGGAGCACGCGGTCCTGCGCTGGCGCGACGGCGAGGGCGTGACCCGCACGCTGCTCGACCCGATGGCGGTCGACCCGACCGGCGCGACGACGCTCGACGCGTGGGCCCCGTCGAAGGAGGGCCGGCTGCTCGCCTACCAGCTCTCCACCGGCGGTGACGAGGAGTCGCTGCTGCGGGTGCTCGACGTCGACACCGGCGAGGTCGTCGACGGCCCGATCAGCCGCTGCCGCTACTCCCCCGTCGCCTGGGTGCCGGGCGGCGACGCCTTCTACTACGTACGCCGGCTGCCGCCGGGCGAGGTGCCCGCCGGCGAGGAGCAGTTCCACCGGCGGGTCTGGCGCCACGTCGTCGGCACCGACACCGCCGACGACGAGCTGGTCTGGGGCGACGGCCTCGACCTGACGAACTACTACGGCTGCTCGGTGTCGCAGGACGGCCGCTGGCTGCTCGTCACGGCCAGCGCCGGCACCGCGCCCCGCGACGACGTGTGGCTGTTCGACCTGCTCGCGGGCGGCCCGCCCGCCGAGGTGCAGGTCGACGTCGACGCGCACTGCTCGCCGTGGGTCGGCCGCGACGGCCGGCTCTACCTGCTCACCGACCGCGACGCCCCGCGCGGCCGGCTCTGCGTCGCCGACCCGACGGACCCGACCGCGTGGACGACGCTGGTCGCGGAGGACGCCGAGGCGGTGCTCGAGGACGTCGAGCTGCTCGACGACGGCCGGCTCGTCGTCCTGCGCACCCGCCATGCCCTGTCGGAGGTCGAGGTCGACGGGACCCCGCTGCCGCTGCCGGGCCTCGGCAGCGTCGGCGGCCTGTCCGGCCACCCCGAGGGCGGCCACGAGGTATGGCTCGGATGGACCGACGACACGACCCCACCGCGGGTCCACCGCCTCGACGCGCGCGCCGGCGCGCTCACCCTCTGGGAGGACGCTCCCGGCAGCGTCGACGCCGACGGGGTCGTCGTCGAGCAGATCGCCCTCACGTCGTACGACGGGACGACCGTGCGGGCGCGGGTGCTCTCACCGGCGGGCCCGCGGGTGCCGCGCCCGACGGTCCTCTACGGCTACGGCGGCTTCGGCGTCTCGCTGACGCCCGGCTGCACGGCGTCGCCGCTCGCCTGGGTGGCCGCGGGCGGCACCTGGGTCGAGGCCAACCTGCGCGGCGGCTCGGAGGAGGGCGAGCAGTGGCACCGCGACGGGATGCGCGACCGCAAGCAGAACGTCTTCGACGACTTCGCCGCGACCGCGGAGCACCTGGTGGCGGAGGGCTTCACGACGCCCGGGCAACTCGCGGTCTACGGCGGCTCCAACGGCGGCCTGCTCGTCGGGGCCCACCTCACGCAGCGGCCCGCGTCGGTGACGGCCGTGGTCTGCTCCGCGCCGCTGCTCGACATGGTGCGCTACGAGCGCTTCGGCCTCGGGCGCACCTGGAACGACGAGTACGGCACCGCCGACGACCCCGTCGAGCTCGGCTGGCTGCTGTCCTACTCGCCCTACCACCGCGTGGTCGAGGGCACCCGCTACCCCGCGGTGCTGCTCTCCGTCTTCGACGGCGACAGCCGGGTCGACCCGCTGCACGGGCGCAAGCTGTGCGCGGCGCTGCAGCACGCGACCACCTCCGACGCACCGGTGCTGATCCGCACCGAGGGCGACGTCGGTCACGGCGCCCGCTCGGTCTCGCGCACGATCGGCCTGTCGGTCGACGTGCTCGCTTTCCTCGCCCATCACACCGGAATGGAGCTCTGACGTGCGCGCGGTCGACATCAGCATCGACGGCTCGGAGGCGCTCGCGACCGCGGGCCGCATCCTGCTCGTGGTCGTGCTCGCCCTCGTCCTGCGCGCCGTGGTGCACCGGGCCATCAGCCGGCTGGTGCGCCAGGCCACCGAGCAGCAGGTGCCGGGCGTGCTGCGGCAGGCCTCCCCGCTCCTGTCGGAACGTCGGGCGCAGCGGGCCGGGACCATCGGCTCCGCGCTGCGCAGCGTGTCCTCGATCGTGGTCTTCGCGATCGCCACGACCACGATCCTGTCCGAGCTCGGCGTCGACCTCGGACCGGTGCTCGCCTCGGCGGGGATCGTCGGCGTGGCCGTCGGCTTCGGCGCGCAGAACGTCATCAAGGACTGGCTCAACGGGATGTTCATGATCCTCGAGGACCAGTACGGCGTCGGCGACGTCATCGACGTCGGCCCGGCCAGCGGCACGGTCGAGGCGGTGTCGCTCCGCACGACGCGACTGCGCTCGGTCGACGGCACCGTGTGGCACGTCCGCAACGGCGAGGTCCTGCGGGTCGGCAACATGAGCCAGGGCTGGTCGCGCGCGCTGCTCGACATCCCGGTGACGTGGGCGAGCGACGTCGCGCAGGTCCGCGAGGTCATCAAGGCGGTCGCCGACGACCTGTGGCAGGACGACGACTGGTCGGCCAAGGTGCTGGAGGAGCCCGAGGTCTGGGGGGTGGAGTCGATGGGCTCCGACGGCCTCGTCATCCGGCTGGTCGTCAAGACGCCACCGCTGGAGAACTGGGACGTCGCGCGCGAGCTCCGGCAACGCATCAAGGCCGCCTTCGAGCAGGCCGGCATCGACATCGGCGTGCCGACCCGTGCCGTGCGCACGGTCGAGCCCACCGCCCCGAAGCGCGCCCGCAGGCGGCCCGCTGCAGACTGAGGGCGTGCCCCTCACCGTGCCCGTCACCGAGCCCCTGACCGTGCTCGTCACCGGCGCGACCGGCTACATCGGCGGGCGCCTCGTCCCACGGCTGCTCGCCGAGGGCCACCTCGTGCGGGCCATGAGCCGCGACACCGGGCGGCTGCGTGACGTGCCGTGGGCCGACCGGGTGTCGCTCGTGCAGGCCGACGCCCTCGACCCGGTGTCCCTCGGGCCGGCCCTCGCCGGTGTCGACGTCGCCTACTACCTCGTGCACTCGATCGACACCGGTCCCGACTTCGAGGAGCGCGACCGCCTCGCCGCGCAGGCCTTCGCGACCGCCGCCCGCGAGGCCGGGGTGGGACGCATCGTCTACCTCGGCGGCCCCGCGCCCGCCGACGAGGAGCTCTCGCCCCACCTGGCCTCGCGCCACGAGGTCGGCGAGGTGCTGCTCGCCTCCGGCGTGCCCACCGCGGTGCTGCAGGCAGCGGTCATCATCGGCAGCGGGTCGGCGTCGTTCGAGATGCTGCGCCACCTCACGGAGCGACTGCCGGCGATGATCACACCGCGCTGGGTGCGCAACCGGATCCAGCCGATCGCGGTGCGCGACGTGCTGCGCTACCTGGTCCGCTGCGCGACGCTGCCGCCGGAGGTCTCGCGGCGCTTCGACATCGGCGGCCCCGACGTGCTGACCTACGTCGAGATGATGCAGCGCTACGCCGCTGCCGCCGGGCTGCACCGCCGCGTCATCGTGCCGGTCCCCCTGCTGAGCCCGTCGTTGTCGGCGCACTGGGTCAACGTCGTCACCCCCGTACCGGCCGCCCTCGCCAAGCCGCTCGTGCGGTCGCTGGTCAACGAGGTCGTCTGCCAGGAGCACGACATCGCCCGCTGGGTCCCGGACCCGCCCGAGGGCCTGGTGGGCTTCGACGAGGCGGTCCGCCTCGCCCTGCAGCGGGTCCGCGACGCCGCCGTGGAGACCCGGTGGTCCGCCGCAGTGTGGCCCGGGGCTCCGTCGGACCCGCTGCCGACCGACCCCGACTGGTCCGGCGCCTCGCTCTACGAGGACAACCGCGACACCGCCGTCGACGCCACCCCCGGTGACCTGTGGCGGGTCGTCGAGGGCATCGGGGGCGACAACGGGTGGTACTCCTGGTCGGCCGCCTGGGCGGCCCGCGGGCTACTCGACCGGCTGGTCGGCGGCGTCGGTCTGCGGCGCGGTCGCCGCGACCCGCACGACGTCCGGGTCGGCGAGACCATCGACTTCTGGCGGGTCGAGGAGGTCACCGACGGTCGGCTGCTGCGACTGCGCGCCGAGATGCGGCTGCCGGGCCGGGCCTGGCTCGAGCTGCGCGTCGACGTCGACCCCGACGGTCGCACCCGCTACTCCCAGCGGGCGCTGTTCGCACCGCGCGGACTGGCCGGTCACGCCTACTGGTGGTCGGTCGCGCCGTTCCACGGCGTCGTCTTCGGAGGGATGGTCCGCAACGTCCGGCGTGCCGCGGAGCGCGGCGCGGCTGCAAGACTGGCGGCGTGAGCGAGAGCCTTTTCGACAGGGTCGGCGGGGAGCCGGTCTTCCGCCGCGTCGTCGACCGCTTCTACGACGCCGTCGCTCTCGACCCCGTCCTGCGGCCGCTCTACCCCGAGCAGGACCTGGGGCCGGCGCGCGACCGGCTGCGGATGTTCCTCGTGCAGTACTGGGGCGGTCCGGGGACCTACTCCGAGCAGCGAGGCCACCCGAGGCTCCGGATGCGCCACGCCACGTGGGTCATCGGCGAGCGCGAGCGCGACCACTGGCTGACCCACATGCGCGCAGCCGTCGACGCCGAGGGCCTCGAGCCACAGGCCCACGAGGCCGTCTGGCAGCACCTCGAGCGGGCCGCGCACTCGCTGCTCAATGCGCCCCAGGACCTGGCGCCCTAGCGCGGTCAGGACAGCAGCAGCGCCAGCACGCCCTCGCCGTACCCCGGCACCGTGACCGTGAGGTCCACGCGGTGCAGGGAGGTGCGCAGCAGCGCGACGACGTCGTCCCCCACCGGCTCCGGCGCCACCCAGGTCTGCCCCAGCTTGAGGTGGGCCTCGCCGGTGTTGAACAGCGACGCGGCGACGTTGAGCACCTCGCGGGTGTTCTCCCCCAGGTCGGGTGGGACGTCACCGGAGGCGATGGCCTCCTCGCAGCGGGGCACGGGCACCAGCGCGAGCGCCGCGCCGAGGCAGGCACCGAGCGAGAGGTCGCACAGGGCGACCGCCCGCAGCGCCCCGTCGTCCGCGACGTAGGAGCCGACGACGCGGACGTCCCTGCCGCGCAGCAGCGGACCCGGCGCGGTCGTGACGACGACCGCCTTGTCGAGCAGACCGGCCAGCAGTCCGCGCACGTCTGCGTCGGTCGGGAGGACGGCGACGGGCGCGCCCGTGCTCATGCCGCGAGGACCGCACCGAGGGCGTCGGCGAAGGTGTCGGCCGTGAACGGCTTGGCGATGAGGAACAGCGCCCCGGACGCCACGGCGAGCTCGCGCATCGCGTCGGTCGACTCCGAGGTGACGAAGCCGAAGCGCACGTCGCTGCCTGCGGCGCGCAGCCGCTGGAGGAACTCGATGCCCGACACCTCCGGCATGTTCCAGTCCGACAGGACAAGGTCCGGCGCTTCGCTCGCCACTGCGGCGAGCCCCTCGGCCCCGTCGCAGGCCTCGACGTAGTCGTGCTCGCCGAAGCCGGCCTGCCGCAGGGTGCGGGTCACGATCATCCGCATGGCCTTGCTGTCGTCGACGATGAGGATCTTCACGGTCACACCTTCCAGACGCTGATGGAGACGGGTCCGGCGGAGCAGACGAGCACGACCCGGTCGACGAGGACGGCGCCGGGCACGCGGAGCCTGATGGACTCGCCGGCGGCGACGCTCGGGATCGAGAGCTTCGACGGCGCCGGCAGGAGGCTCTTGACGTTGCCGCCCACCATGTTGGTGAGCTCACCGAGCGCATCGCCGATCTCGTCGTCCGACAGCGACCCTGCATCGGCGGCGAACATCGCTTCCGCCGCTGCCTGGGCGTGGTCGGCAGGGCACTCGAGGAAGACCGAGCCCTGCCACTCGCCCGAGACCGTGACGCACCCGCTGAGAGTGCGGCCGGAGAAGGGCCACTGGTCGGCCGCCGGCTCGAGCTGCATGTCGAGGAAGGATCCCCACACGTCCTGCGCGATATCGGTCATCTGCTCCGCGGTGACGACCGGGGTGTCGTCTGCTGTGACGGTCATGACGGGTGCCTCTCTGTCTGTCTCACCGCGGCCGGTAGGCCGTGGCGCGGTCGAGCACGACGCGCTCTCACGCGGCGTCGATGGTCAAGGTGGTCTCGGCACGGTCCCGGCGTCGCGGTGCCCATCGGACGCGGACGCGGTGCGCTGAGCGCCCGACCGGGCCAGCCGGGCATGGCCCGGAAGGACCGCCCCGACCGGGTAGCGGGCCACCTGAAGCGCCCGGACGGGCGACTCTGCACTGCACGGCTCACATCCGGCGGCGTCCGCCGATGGGTGTCCCGAGGAGGTGGCCCATGGACGCGCTGGCGGCATTGCTGACCCGTGAGCGGCTGCTCGTGGAGCTGGTCGTGTTCAAGCTGGTCGAGCTGCGCCAGCTGCTGCTCGCCGGGGAGACGCGCTTCCTCCCCTGGGCCAGCGAGGAGGTCGAGCGCGCCGTGCGCGCGGTGCGGGTCCTCGAGGTCGAACGGGCCGTCGCGGTGCAGTCGGTCGCTGCGGCCCGCGGTCTGAGCGCCGATCACGGCGCGGAGCCGTCGCTGTCAGACCTCGTCGCCGACGCCCCCGAGCCGTGGCGCACCGTGCTGGCCGATGCCCAGACCGGGCTGCGCCGCGGCGCCGAGGAGATCACCGAGCTGCTCATCGCGACCCGACGCCTCGCCGAGGCCGGCTCGCGCAGCCTCGCCGACACGCTCCAGCGCCTCGACGGCCGGGGCGACAGCGAGCAGGAGGCGGTCCCGACCGCCTACGGCCGGGGCTGGTCGACCGGCGACCCGGCCCCGCGCGTGGAGCAGAGCCTCTAGATGTCGTTCTCGAGCCTGGGCATCGGCGCGTCGGCGCTTCAGGCGGCGCAGCGCGCCGTCGAGGTCGCCGCGCACAACGTCGCCAACAGCGGCACCGCCGGCTTCACCCGGCAGCGGCTGGAGGTCAGCACGTCGACCCCCACACCGGGTACGGCGGGAATGCGCGGTGACGGTCAGCGCGGCACCGGCGTCACCGTCTTGTCGGTGGAGCGGCTGCGCGACCGGCTCGCCGACGTGGCCTTCCGCAGCGAGGCCTCCATCACGGGCGCGGCGACCGCACGGAGCAGTGCCCTGGACCGCGCAGAGAGCGTGCTGGGGCCCTACGCCGAGGGCACCCCGGAGGCGCTGTCGCGCTTCTTCGCCGCGTGGGACCAGCTGTCTCTGACGCCGCAGGACCCGGCCACCCGCGCCAGCGTGCTCGCGGCGGGCGCCGACCTCGCCGCGGGCCTCCGCAGCAGCGCGGAGGAGCTAGACGCCGTCGTCGGCGAGGTCACCCAGCGCATCGACGACCAGACCCAGGAGGCCGACGGGCTGCTCGGCCTGGTCGCGACCCTCAACCAGACGATCGCCGACGCGACCAGCTCGGGCCAGAACCCCAACGACCTCTACGACCAGCGCGACAACGCCCTCGACCGGTTGAGCCAGCTGCTCGGGACACGCGTCGTGCCGGGCGACGACCAGACCGTCGAGGTCTGGCTCGGTGACACCCGTCTGGTGTCGCGCGGCACCAGCGAGGGGCTGGCGATGGGCGCCGGACCGACCCTCACGACCGCGACCGGCGCACCGCTGTCGCCGCGCGGTGAGGTCGGCGGCTACCTGAGCGTCGTCAAGGTGGACCTCCCGTCGTACCGGAGCCAGCTCGACGCCCTGGCACTCGGCCTGCGTGACGCGGTCAACGCCATCCACCAGCAGGGCTTCGACCGCAACGGTGCCGCCGGCGGCGACTTCTTCAGCGCGACGAGCGCGGGCGACCTCGACCTGCGGGCCGGGCTGACGGGAGACGAGGTCGCCGCGTCGGCCACGGGAGCAGCGGCGGACGGCAACGGCGCGATCGCGATGGCGCGGCTGCGCACCACCGCAGCCGTGGGGGGTGCGACCGTGGGCGACGCGGCGCGGGCCTTCGCCGGCCGCGTCGGCCAGGCCGCCAGCGACGCCGCCCGATCCGCACGGGCCGCCGAGCTCGGGCTCGGCAGCGCGGCGCAGACCCGCGCCAGCCTCAACGGCGTCAACGTCGACGAGGAGATGGTCGACCTCGTCCGGTACCAGCACAGCTACGAGGCCGCGGCGAAGGTCATCGCGATCGTCGACGAGATGCTCGACACGCTCATCAACCGGATGGGGAGGTAACCCGTGCGCGTCAGCTCTAGCAGCGCCTACCTGCAGACGGTCCAGGGCCTCGGCGGCGCGCTCGGCCGCGTCCAGGACGTGTCCCGACAGCTGTCCTCAGGCAAGCGCATCAACAGCTGGTCCGAAGACGCGCCGTCGGCGACGGCTGCCGGGCGCTACCGCGCGCAGGAGGCCGACTGGCAGTCCTTCCGCCGGGTCGCGACCGACGCGCGGGGCTGGCTCGACACCGCCGACGGAGCCCTGCAGTCGATGTCGACCCTCATGACCAGGGTCCGCTCGCTGGCGACCTCCGCGGTCAACGGCGGGCTCTCCGCCGACGGCCGCGAGGCGATCGCCGCCGAGATCGACCAGCTGCGCAGCGAGCTCAAGGACCTCGCGTCGACCCGTCACCTGGGCCGACCGCTGTTCGCGGGTTTCGGCCAGGCCGCGCTCGCCACCGCGCCCGACGGGACCGTCAGCTACGCCGGCGACGGCGGGGTCGTGCAGCGCCAGGTCAGCCCGACCATCACCCTCCAGATCAACGTCGACGGAGCGGACCTGCTCGGCTTCAGCGCCGGCGAGGACGCCTTCGCGACGCTGACGTCGCTGTCGGCCGCGGTGCGGGCCGGGGACGCCACGGCGACCAGGGCGAGCTCGGTCGCGGTGGACCGCGGTCAGGACCGGGTGCTGCGGGCACTTGCGCAGGTGGGCGCGACGGCCAACCGGGTCTCGGCTGCCGACAGCGCCGGGGCGGTCGCCGGTGAGGACCTCGCCGCCCGCCGCAGCGAGCTCGAGGACGTCGACCTGGCCGCCGCCGTGCTGACGCTCAACTCCGCGCAGTCGGGCTACGAGGCCGCGCTCGGCGCAGCGAGCCGGGCCAACCTGCCGTCACTCGCGTCGTTCCTGAGGTGACGCCACCGGCGACGGTCGTCCTCGTCGTCACCCGGCCCGACCAGGTCGCGGCCGCGGTCGAGCACCTGCAGACGACCTGGCCCGCGGACGCCGACGCAGAACTGGTGACCGTCTCGGCCGGCGCTGTCGGACCGGCGGTGGCGGCGGCAGTCGGCCCGGACACGGCGGTCGCGGTCGTCGCGGACGACGAGCGACCCGTCGACCTGCAACCCGTCGACGCGGCGACCCGCGCGGCCAGGGCCGACGCGCTCCTGCTGGCCACCACCGCCGCCGCGTGGCGTGCACTGGCGACCGCGCCGCCGCTCCCCGTCGCCGCGCCCGAGCTCAGCGCCGTCCTCATCGTGCGCGACGAGCAGGAGCGGCTTCCTCTGTGCCTGGCGTCCCTGCGCGACGTCGTCGACGAGGTCGTCGTCGCCGACACCGGCTCGCTCGACGGCACGGTCGCCATCGCGGTCGCGATGGGCGCCCGGGTCGTGCACATCCCCTGGACCGACGACTTCGCGGCCGCCCGCAACGCAGCGCTCGAGCACGCGCGCAGCGACTGGGTGCTCCACATCGACGCCGACGAGGTGGTCGCCGCGGTGGACGTCCCCGCCCTGCGGTCTGCCCTCGGCACCGGTGACGGCCTGGTCTCGCAGGTCCACCACCTCGGTGCCGACGGCCGGACCGTCCAGCGCCGCACCACGGTGTTCCGGCGCAGTCGGCTGCGCTGGGTCGGCCGGGTCCACGAGCACCTGGAGCCGGTGGGCCCCCCTGCAGACCTGCGGGCGCTGCCGGGGCTGCTCCTGGAGCACAGCGGTCACCTGCCGGAGGTCCTGCGCGCCAAGGGGACCGCGGCGCGCAACGCCAGGCTCGCGCAGCTGCAGGCCCGCGACGAGCCGGGCTGGCGCAGCGCCTTCGAGCTGGCGCGGGCGCTGCACGGGCAGGCCAGGCGCACGGACGCGGTCGCGGCGTACCTCTCCTGCCTGGCCCAGCTGCCCGACGCCGAGCGGGTGGTGCGCACGCTGTGCCACCGGGCGCTCGCCCAGGTGGCCGTGCACGCCGACGACGCGGAGACGGCGGAGCGGCACGCCCGGCTGGCCCTGGCGCTCGCGCCCGGCGACAGCCCCAGCCGGACCGCGCTGGCTGCAGCCCTGCACGCCGGTGGTGACCACGACGGCGCGCTCGAGGTGCTCGACGCGCCGCTGCCGGACCGTCTGCCGCAGGGGCTGCCGAGCCAGGAAGGCAGCGCGTCCGCCGACGCGGTACGGGCCGACTGCGAGATCGCGCTGCTGGCCGCCTCGAGGCCCCGCGACGTCGTCGTGCAGCTGGCCGGGGACCTGGAGACGAGCGCGCCGCGACGGGCACTGGCCGTCTGGCGGACCGTCGACGGCGACGACGGCGCCCGCGGCCGGGCGCGCTGCCTCGCGGCGCTCGGCCGCCTCGAGGCAGCGCGACGACACCTCGCCCGTGTCGCTGACGTCGACGAGCTGGACCGCGACCTCGCCCAGGCCCTGGGGACCACCCTGTCGGGTAAGGGGGACGAGCCACTCCCGACCCGATGAGTGTTGTAGCCGCGGCACGGATGCCACGGCGGCACGACCAACACGGACGGGAGAAGCACCATGTCTCTGAGGGTGAACACCAACACCGCAGCGATGAACGCCTATCGGAACCTCACGGTCACCGAGGGGCAGATGGGCAAGAGCCTCGAGAAGCTGTCCTCGGGGTTCCGCATCAACCGCGCAGCAGACGACGCCGCCGGCCTCGTCAACAGCGAGAAGCTGCGCTCGCAGGTCAACGGCCTGAAGGTCGCGAGCCGCAACGCCCAGGACGGCGTCTCGGTCGCGCAGACGGCTGAGGGCGCGCTCAACGAGGTCCACTCGGTCCTGCAGCGCATGCGCGACCTGGCCGTCCAGAAGTCCAACGCGGGCGGCAACTCGACGGCGGCCAACACCGCTCTCGACGACGAGTACGCCGAGCTCGCCGCGGAGGTCGGCCGGATCGGCACCAGCACGAAGTTCAACGGCCAGACCCTGCTGGACGGCGCCTACTCCGGCACCTTCCAGGTCGGGGCCGACGACAGCGACACGATCAGCCTCGCCGTCACGCTCGACCTCGGCGCGGTGGAGACCGCCCTGGGCACCACGGCCGGCACCATCGCCACCGTCGACACCCAGATCGACGCCGTCTCCGCCGCCCGCGGGAAGATCGGTGCGACCCAGAACCGCATCGAGCACACCATCGCCAACCTGGGCGTCGCCGTCGAGAACCTCTCGGCGTCGGAGAGCCGGGTGCGCGACACCGACGTCGCGCAGGAGATGACGGCGTTCAGCCGCAGCCAGATCCTGTCCCAGGCGGGCACCGCCATGCTGGCCCAGGCCAACAGCTCGTCGCAGGGCGTCCTGTCGCTCCTGCGCTAGCCGCGTACGACGAACGGCCGGTCCCCTGAGCGGGCCGGCCGTTCGCGCGTCACCCGGTCAGGTGACTCCACTCCCGCGAGGACCCCCGATAGGGACCGTGCCCGGCACGGATGCGGGGCGGTCAGACACCTCTACGGATGGGAGCACCACCATGTCGCTTCGCGTGAACACCAACATCGCGGCGATGAACGCCTACCGCAACCTCAGCGTCACCGAGGGGCAGATGGGCAAGAGCCTGGAGAAGCTGTCCTCCGGGTACCGCATCAACCGGGCAGCCGACGACGCGGCCGGTCTCGTCAACAGCGAGAAGCTGCGCTCGCAGGTCAACGGTCACAAGGTCGCCGTCCGCAACTCCCAGGACGGCGTCTCGGTCGCGCAGACCGCAGAAGGCGCCCTCAACGAGGTCCACGCCGTCCTGCAGCGCATGCGCGACCTCGCCGTCCAGAAGGCCAACAGCGGTGGCAACAGCACCGCCTCGGGAACCGCTCTGGACGACGAGTACAAGGAGCTCGCCTCGGAGATCACCCGGGTGGGGACCAGCACCAAGTTCAACGGGCTGACCCTGCTCGACGGCTCCTACAGCGGCGCGTTCCAGGTCGGTGCCGACGACAGCGACACCGTCAGCCTCGCGATCACCCTCGACCTGGGGGCCGTCGCCACGGCTCTCGGTGCCGGCACCACGGGCATCACGAACATCGCCGACGTCGACACGCAGATCGACGCGGTGAGCGCGGCCCGAGGCAAGATCGGTGCGACCCAGAACCGCCTGGAGCACACCATCGCCAACCTCGGCGTGACGATCGAGAACCTCTCGGCGTCGGAGAGCCGCGTGCGCGACACCGACGTGGCGCAGGAGATGACCACCTTCTCCCGCAACCAGATCCTCAGCCAGGCCGGTACCGCGATGCTCGCCCAGGCCAACCAGTCCTCGCAGGGCGTCCTCAGCCTCCTGCGCGGCTAGTAGCCAGCACCAGACAGCACCACCGCCCACTCCTGCCGCGGCGGCGATCCGGACCCCGGTCGCCGCCGCGGCAGGCGGGCAGCAGCACCGACAGCAGGGGAGGTGAGGACCGGTGGCGTCCATCGGAGGGCTGGGCTCGGGCCTCGACACCGAGTCGATCGTCAACCAGCTCATGTCGGCCGAGCGCTCCAACCAGAGCCGCTACAACACGCTGCGCCTGTCGGCGCTGTCGCGCCAGACCGCCTGGGCCGACCTCGCCGGCCGGCTCTCCTCACTGCGCACCGCCGCCGACGCGCTGTCGACGCCGACCAAGGTGGCCGGCTCCGTCGCGTCCTCGAGCGACAGCACCAGCATCACCGCGACCGCGGCAGCGGGCGCGCAGCTCGGCAGCGTCGGGCTCATCGTGCGCTCGCTCGCGGCCGCTCAGCAGCTCTCCTCCTCCGCCCTGCCAGGAGCCACCAGCCTCGTCGGTGCCGGTAGCGCCCTGGTGAGCGCGGGGACGTCGGGGATCGGTCTCACCGGCCTGACCGCCGACGGGACCGCGACGACCGGGCGCCACGCCGTGGTCGTGACCCAGTCCTCCGCGGCCGCGACCGCCACCGGCACGACCGCTCCCCCGCTGGACTCCGGTGGCGAGCTGATGATCACGTTGGCCGACGGCTCCACCCGCTCGGCGACGCTGCAGGCGTCCTACGCCAGCGTCGACGCGCTCGCCACCGACCTCGGTGCCGCGCTCGGTCCGGACGTCACCGTGGCGGTCGTGTCCGGGCGGCTCGCGGTATCTACCCGCGCCGAGGGCTCCGCCGTGACGCTCGCGGTCAGCGGGTCTGCGGCCGCCGCCCTCGGCCTCGACGGAGCGACGGCCACGGGGACCGACGGCAAGCTGACCGTGGACGGTGGCACCGAGCAGGTGCTGACCGCGCTCGACGGCAGCGGCTCCTACTCGACCGGCGGCCTCACCCTCTCGCTCGGGACCTCGCTGCGCGCCGGTACGGCCACCGCCGTGGTCGTGCGCACCGACGCCACGACCACCGCGCAGCAGCTCGCCGCCGAGCTCGCCGTCGCCGGGTCGCCGGTGTCGGCGAGCGTGGTGGACCTGCGCGACGGCAGCGCCGCCCCGTCGCGGCTCGTCCTCACGGCGGCGGCGACCGGCAGTGCAGGTGCGCTCACCATCACCAGCAGCGGCATCGCCGCGCTCGAGAGCGGCCTGTCCACGGTCCGTGCGGCATCGGACGCGGTGCTCGAGATGGGTGGGCTCACGGTCCGTCGCAGCAGCAACACCGTCACCGACCTCGTCCCCGGTGTGACCCTCAACCTCGTCAAGGCGGCGCCCGTCGGGGGCACCGCCGAGACCACTGTCGCGGTGACCCGCGACGTCCCCGGTCTGGTGAGCCGCACGAAGGCGCTCGTCGACGCAGCCAACTCCCTCATCAACGGCGTCAGCACCCAGACCAAGCAGGGCACCGGCGGCGCGAAGGGCGGGCCGCTCGCGAGCGACTCGAGCGCGCGGAGCCTGACGTCGGGGCTGTTCGTGCTGGCCTCGACCGCGACTTCGGCCACGGACAAGAAGGCACTCAGCCAGATCGGCATCACGGTCACCCGCCAGGGCACCTTCACCCTCGACGACACGGTGCTGTCCAAGGCGGTCGCCGACGACCCCGACGGTGTCGCCGCCCTGCTCTCGGGCTTTGCGAAGTCGGTTGCCGACGCCGCGAAGCGGGACGGGACGGGCGAAGGGTTCGTCGTGACGGCCCGCAACGCCGCGGGCACCGAGGCCGGCAGCCGCCAGAAGCAGATGGACGCGATGGACTCGCGCCTCCGGACCACGGAGGCCCGCTACCGCCGCCAGTTCTCCCAGCTCGACGTGATGATGAACGCCCTGCGCAGCCAGTCGGCCCGGCTCAACGCGCAGATCGGCGGTCTCGCCTGATCGGGCGAACGACCCCGTCGGCACCCCGCCGATGGGCACCTGCGGACCACGGACGGTTCGCCGCCGAGGAAGGACCCTCCATGGACATCGCCGCAGCAGCCTCCGAGCGCTACCTGGTCGACCGCGTCATGACCGCGAGCCCCGCGGAGCTCACCGCCATGCTGTACGACGCTGCCGTCGGTGCGCTGCGCTCCGCCCAGCGACTGCAGGGCGAGCAGCAGCACCTCGCCGCGCTCCCCCGCATCCAGAAGGCCCAGGACATCGTGCTGGAGCTGCGCAGCACCCTCAACCACGACGCGGGCGACCTCGCGAGCCACCTCGACGCGCTCTACACCTGGTGCTGGACCCGGCTGCTCGATGCCTCGACGGCGCGGGGCGGCACCGGCATCGCCGACGCGCTGGAGGTCCTGGCCCCGCTGCAGGAGGCGTGGCGGGCGTCCTGCTGCACCCTCACCGCGCGGGCGTCCTGATGCACGGCGACGGCTGGGACGATCACCTCGACGCCCTCGACGCCTGGGCCGCCGCAGTCGTCGCCGGCGCGCGCACGGGCGCCTCCACCCTCCCCGTCCCGACCGGCGGACCGGAGGGCGGCGTACCCCCTCGGCTGCGACTGCGCGCCCTCGCCGTCGTGGCCCGCATGGACGAGGCGGAGCGCGCCGTCGCCGCCCAGCGAACCCAGCTCGAGCGCGAGCGCGCCTACTCCGCCTGACTCCTCGACGGGGACGGGGCGGGCCATGTCGTGATGGCCCGTACGGGTGGTCTCGGGAGATGACCCTGACGGTCCGTCATCACACGGTCACAGGGACCGATGGTCGAGCAACACGGACGGCACCGCGCACCCACGGCAGGGACCCTGCGCACCTCATGCGAGGTGAGCCGCATGTTCGACGACAGAGTCTCGGGAGCGCTCGAGCGCGCCCTCGACGGCGTCGCGCTGCGCCAGCGCGTGACGTCGCAGAACATCGCCAACGCGATGACTCCCGGCTACCGCGCCCAGCGCGTCGAGTTCGAGAGCAGCCTGTCCGCGGCGCTCGCGGCAGGCCGTCCGCGTGAGGCCTCCTTCGAGGTCGTCGACGGCGGAGGCCAGGCCCGCGAGGACGGCAACACCGTCGAGCTCGAGTCCGAGGCGACGTCGCTGATGCGCTCCGGGCTGCAGTACGAGGCGCTCGTGCAGGCCGCCAACTACCGCCACGCCATCCTGCGGGCGGCGATCCGATGAGCATGTTCGGCGCCCTCGACGCCGCGGCCAGCGGGGTCACCCTCGGCCGCACCTGGATGGAGGCGGTCTCCGACAACGTCGCCAACGTCGACACGGTGCGCCCCGCGGGCGAGGAGCCGTTCCGTGCGCGCCTCGTCGTCGCGCAGGCGCGCACCGGCCAGGCCGGCGTCGACGTCACTGGCATCGAGGTCGCCGGTGGCGCACCCGACGTCGTCTTCGACCCCGACAACCCGCTCGCCGACGCGGAGGGCTACGTGACCCGCCCCAAGGTCGACCTGTCGCAGGAGATGACGCACCTGCTCATGGCGAGCCGGCTCTACCAGGCGAACCTCTCGGTGATGACCCAGGCGCGCGACGCCTACCGCACCGCCCTGCGCATCGGGACGCAGTCGTGAGCATCGGGCCGGTCGGCGCAACCCCCTTCGTCCCGCCGACGATCAGCAGTGGGCCTGCCGCCGCGACCGGCGGCGGCTTCGCCGAGAGCCTGCAGTCGGTCAGCAAGCTCACCAACAAGGCCGACGGCCTGGCCGCCGGCGTCGCCACCGGCGAGCTGCAGGACGTCCACCAGTTCACCGCCGCCGCCGCCAAGGCCCAGCTCGGCGTCGAGCTCACCGTCGCGCTGCGCAACCGCGCCGTCGAGGCCTACCAGGAGATCATGAGGATGCAGGTCTGATGCCCGCTGTCGACGTCAACGCCCTGCGCACCCGAGCCCTCGGTGTCCTCAAGGGCTTCTCGCCCTCGCAGCTCGTCATCATCGGGCTGCTCGGTGTGGTCGCCGTCGTGGGTGGGAGCGCCTTCGTGCGGTGGGCCAGCGCCCCGACGTACTCCGTGCTCCTCGCCGGCCTCGAGGCCGAGGACGCCGCGGCGGTCACCGACCACCTCGAGGCGGCCGGGGTGCCCTACCAGCTGACCGGCGGCGGGAGCACCGTGCTGGTCCCGAAGGACGCCGTGCAGCAGCAGCGCCTCGATGTGGCGGCCGCGGGCCTGCCCGCCGGCAAGACCCAGGGCGGCTGGGCAGCCTTCGACGAGAAGGGCCTCACGTCGTCGTCGTTCCAGCAGCAGGTCGCCTACCAGCGCGGCCTCGAGGCGACACTGGCGTCGTCGCTCACCGAGATCGACGGCGTGCGCAGCGCCCAGGTCCACCTCGCCCTGCCGGAGAAGCGGCTGTTCACCGAGGACGCCGAGGCGGCCCGTGCGTCAGTCCTCGTCGACAGCGGCTCGACGCTGCCCGAGGACACCGTCGACGCCATCACCCACCTGGTCGCCTCCGCGGTCCCGGGTCTCGCCCCCGGTGACGTCAGCGTCACCGACTCGACCGGCTCACTGCTCACGGCCGACGGCGGCAGCGGTGGCGACCGCGCCCTCCAGGAGCGGCAGGCCTACGAGGACGCCCTCGCCGCGCGGGTCGACTCGATGTTCGCCACGCTCGTCGGTCCGGGCCGCGCGGTCGTCCGCGTCAGCGCCGACATCGACCGCTCCGACACCACGATCGACCGCGAGACCTTCGACAAGGACGGCACGGCCGTGCTCTCGTCCGACACCACCTCCGAGACCTACACGACCGCGCCGGGAGCGATCGCCGCCGGTGCGGTGGGCCAGCCCACGCCGTCACCCTCGGCGAGCGGCGACAGCGGCTACGCCAAGTCGCAGACGTCGACCGTCAACGGCGTCTCGCGCACCGTCACCCACGAGCTCGTGGCCCCAGGCGGTGTGAAGCGGCTCAGCGTCGCGGTCGCCGTCGACCGCAACGCCAAGAACGCCCCGTCCGTCGCAGAGATCACGTCGCTGGTGTCGGCCGCCGTCGGCCTCGACCCGTCCCGGGGCGACACCATCGCCGTCACGACGCCGTCGTTCCTGCTCCCCGAGGAGGCGACGACAGAGGCCGCCGCTGCGGGCGCCTCGATCACCGACCAGGCCCAGGCGTACGCCGGACCGGCGCTCGGTGCGCTGCTCCTGCTGCTCGTCGCGGGCGGACTGCTCCGCACCGTCAAGCGGGCTGCCACCAGCGAGGTCCCCGCCGACCAGCTCACCGCGGCCATCGAGGGAGCACGCAGCGGAGCCCGCGGCCTGCCCGCCGGGACGCCCGCGGCGCTTCCGATCGGCGCGGTGCCGGCACCGAGGTCGGACGGCGACCTCATGACCCGGCTCGACGACAGCACCGACGAGGTGACCGGCCTGCTGCGCGGGTGGCTGGCCAACGCGGGGACGGGTGAGCGGTGACGGCACTGCAGACCGGCACCCCCACGGGGCGCCGCAAGGCGGCCGTCGCGCTCGTCGCCCTCGGGCCCGAGCGGGGCGCGGCGGTCCTGCGCGGCCTCGACGAGGACGAGGTCAAGCTGCTGGCCGCCGAGGTCGCCCGGCTCGGACCGGTCAGCCCGGACGAGGTCCGCAGCACGCTGTCCGAGCTGGTCCGCGGGCTCGACGGCATCGACCTCCTGCCCGCCCCCGGCAAGCGCTTCGCGCAGGACCTGCTCGTGCGGGCTCTGGGCCCCGAGCGCGGTGCGCTGGCCGCGGCCGAGCTCGACGTGCCGGCGCCCTTCGCCTGGCTGTCCGAGGCCGACCCCGACGCGGCCGCCACGGCGCTGTCGACGGAGCCGGCCGGTGCGGTCGCCCTCGCGCTCGCCCACCTCGACCCGCGGACAGCCGCCCAGCTGCTGGTCCGGCTCCCCGACGACGCGCGCCCCCGGGTGGCCGCGCGGATCGCTGCTCTCGGCGCGGTCCACCCCGACAGCGTCCGGCAGGTCGAGGCGGGGCTGCGCGCCCGGGTCGCCGACGTGCTGCGCTCCGACGTCAGGCGGCTGGAGGGCCCCGAGCTGCTCGCGGGCGTGCTCGCGAAGGCCGGTCGAGACGCCTCGCGTGACCTCCTGCAGGCGCTGTCCGAGGCCTCCCCCGAGCTGGCCGAGCGCACCCGCGAGGCGCTGTTCACCTTCGACGACGTCTGCGCGCTCGAGGCGCGCGCCATGCAGGTCCTGCTGCGCGGCGTCGACACCCGCGAGCTCGCCGTCGCGCTCTCCACGTCGCCCGAGCACACCCGCGGCCGGGTGCTCGCCAACCTGTCCGAGCGCGCGCGAGAGACGCTCGTCGAGGAGATGGAGCTGCTGCGCGGGGTGCGCTCCTCCGAGGTCACCGAGGCCCGCGGCGCGATCGTCGCGACCGCGCGCCGCCTCGAGGAGGAGGGCGCCATCGTGCTCGTGCGCCCGGGGGACGACGAGTGACGCAGTTCCTGAAGGCCCGCGACGTCGTGGCCGAGCGCACCTCGGGCGACCAGCTGCGCGCCGCCGCGCTCGCCGCCGAGCAGCTGCGGCAGGACGCGCTGGCATCGGCGTTCGCCACCGGCTTCGACGCCGGCCGCGCTGCGGCGCTCGAGGAGGGCGCCGGCGCCACGCTGCGTGCCGCCGCGGCGCTGGAGCTGCTCGCCACGCAGGCCTCCCGACTGCACGCCGAGGAGGTCGACGCCTCCAGCCGCGCCGTGCTCGCCTCCGCCCTCGATCTCACCGAGTGGGTGCTGCGCCACGAGCTGCCCGGCTCGAGCCGCAGCCTTCTTGCCCGGCTCGGAGAGGCCTCGCAGGCGCTGCTGCCCAGCCCCACCACCCGGATCCTGGTCTCGCGCGCCGACGCTCAGGCGGTCCGCGGCTGGGCCGCCGGCCGGGCCGGCGTCGAGGTCGTCGTCGACGACGCGCTCGCACCCGGTGACGCGTCGTTCGACACCGAGGCCGGCAGCGTCGACGTGTCCGTGGCCGCTGCCCTGCGCATCGCGGCCGAGACCCTTGGGGTCGACCCGGCCCGGGGGGTCCAGTGAGCATCACCGACCAGCTGTCCCACGTGCTGCCGCTTCGCCCCACCGGCCGGGTCTCGCGCGTCGTCGGGCTGGAGGCCGAGTGCCGCGGGCTGCGCGGTGCCCTCGGCGACGTCGTCGCGATCTCGGTCGGGGAGCGCCGCGTGCCCGCCCAGGTCGTCGCGGTCCGCGAGGACGCGCTGCTGCTTGCCCCCTACGGCGACCTGGAGGGCGTCTCCCCCGGCGCCCCCGTCGAGCCGACCGGCGCGGGGCTGCGGATGCGGGTCGGTCCCGACCTCGCCGGCCGGGTGCTCGACGCCCTCGGCCGACCCATCGACGGCGGGCCTGCCCTCACCGGCCGGCTCACCGGGCTCGACGGTGCCGTGCCCCACCCGCTCAAGCGCCAGCGCATCACCGAGCCGCTCCCCCTCGGGGTCCGGTGCCTCGACACGATGACCCCCTGCGGCCGCGGCCAGCGGGTCGGCATCTTCGCCGGCTCGGGCGTCGGCAAGTCCACGCTGCTCGGGATGATGGCGCGCGGCACGAAGGCCGACGTCGTGGTCGTCGGCCTGGTCGGGGAGCGTGGCCGCGAGGTCCGCGAGTTCCTCGAGGACGACCTCGGGGCGCACGGCCGCGACCGGGTCACCTGCGTCGTCGCAACGTCCGACGAGCCGCCTCTCATGCGGCTGCGCGCCGCCTACACCGCGACGCGGATCGCCGAGCACTACCGCGACGAGGGCGCCGATGTGCTGCTGCTCGTCGACTCCCTGACCCGCTTCGCGATGGCCCGGCGCGAGATCGGCCTGGCCGCCGGCGAGCCGCCCGCGACCCGCGGCTACCCGCCCTCGGTCTTCGCCGAGCTGCCGAAGCTGCTCGAGCGCGCCGGTCCCGCCGAGCGCGGCACCATCACTGCTCTCTACACCGTGCTCGTCGAGGGCGACGACATGAACGACCCCGTCGCCGACCACGCCCGCTCCATCCTCGACGGCCACGTCGTGCTGTCCCGGCGGCTCGCCGCCGAGGGCCACTTCCCCACCGTCGACGTCCTCGAGTCGGTCTCCCGGCTCGCCTCCAAGGTGACCCCCAAGCCACGACTCGAGCTCGCCGCCCGGATGCGCCGACTGCTCGCCGCCGCGGCGTCGGCCAAGGACCTCGTGGAGATCGGCGCCTACGCCCATGGCAGCGACCCGCTGGTCGACGAGGCCCTGGCCCGCAAGGAGCTGCTCACGTCGTTCCTGCGCCAGCCGGTGGACGAGGTCGCCGACTCGGAGCGCTCCTGGGAGCAACTCTCGCAGGTGCTGTCGTGAGCCGCCGCCTCACCACCGTCCTGCGCGTCGCGGCGCTGCAGCAGACCGTGGCCCGCGGGGCGGTCGGAGCCGCACAGGCAGCGGTGCGGGAGGCCGAGCGGGAGCACACCGACGCGCGCGCCCGGCTCGAGGCCACGACGCTGACCGGTGGGTCCGTCGCCGACCTGCTCGCGAGCGGGACGGTCGTCGCCGCCCGCGCCGCATCCGTGCTCGCCACCGACCGCGCGGTGACCGACGCCGCGGCCGCCCGCGACGAAGCCCTCGCCCGGTGGACCGAGCTGCGCCGCCGCCAGCGGCTGCTCGAGGAGCTGCACGCCCGCCAGCGCGCGGAGGACGACGCGGCCCGCGAGCGCGCCGCCCAGCGGCTCGCCGACGACATGTCCGCGGGGCGGCGACCATGAGCCTGTCCGAGGTGCAGGCCCGCACCCAGGCGATCGAGGCGCGACTGCGCTCCCTCGCGGGCGCTCCGACCCAGGCAGGCGGGACCCTCGGCACCGCGATCACGGGTACGACGACGACCGGATCCGCCCCGTCCTTCGCGAGCGAGCTGCGGTCCGCCACGCCGACCGCCACGCCGACCGCCACGCCCACCGGTCCGTCCGGTGCGGCCGGACCGACGACGCGCTGGTCCCACCCGCGGGCGAGCGCCGCGGCGACCGGCGAACGAGCCGTCGCGCTCGCCTCGCAGCACCTCGGCACGCCCTACGTCTGGGGTGGCGAGTCCCCCGGCGGCTTCGACTGCTCCGGGCTCGTGCAGTGGACCTACGCCCAGCTCGGTGTCGACCTCCCCCGGGTGTCCAACGACCAGGCCCGCGCCGGGCGCGAGGTCAGCGCTGCCGAGGCCCGGCCGGGCGACCTGGTCTTCTTCGAGCGCGGCAAGGTCGACCACATCGGCATCTATGCCGGGGCCGGCACCTGGATCGTCGCGCCGAAGACCGGGGACGTCGTCAAGGTCGCGCCCGTCGACCTGTCCAAGGCGACGACGATCCGCCGGGTCCTGCCCGACGACGCAGCCGTGCCGGCAGCCTCCCGCGCCGGCTCCCCGACCGCAGGCGCCTCGTGGGCCGCAGGGCTGCCCGCGAGCGGCCGCCGCTTCGCCGACGACATCGCGACCGCCGCCACCGAGACCGGCGTCGACCCGCGGCTGCTGTCGGCTGTCGCCTGGTCGGAGTCCGGCTTCAACCCCTCGGCCCGCTCCTCCGCGGGTGCGCAGGGCCTCATGCAGCTCATGCCCCGCACCGCCCAGGGACTCGGCGTCGACCCCCTCGACCCCGCGCAGGCGCTGCGTGGCGGCGGCCGCTACCTCGCCCAGCAGCTGTCCGCGTTCGGCGGCTCGGTCGAGCTCGCGCTCGCGGCCTACAACGCCGGCCCGACCGCGGTCCGCAAGCACGGTGGGATCCCGCCGTACGACGAGACCCGCCGCTACGTCACGACCGTGCTCGACCGCTACCGCTCCCTCGGAGGCGCCGCATGACCGTCACCGCCACACCCCCCGCCCCGGGCACGACCGGCGCCGCCGGGCGGGCGGGCCGTCCCAGCCCGTCACCGAACGGGTTCGGGCACCTGCTCGACGAGGCGACCGCGCCGTTCGCACCTCCCGGCGCCGACCCCGCACCCGCCGGCCCCTCCACGCAGGGCCTCCAGCACGGTCGCCGCACCGGGCACGCCCGCCACACCCCACCGACCGAGGACGCCGTTCCACCCGGCCAGCGCGTCCCGACCGGTGAGGATCCGACCTCCCCCGTGGGCACCGACCTTGTCACCGCCGCGGACACACCGGACGACCCCGCGCCGGAGGGCGCCGCCATGGGCGACACCGCGCTCGACGACATCGCGCTCGACGACATCGCTCTGGGGACAGCACCGACGCCGGTCGTCGCACTCACGCCGACCCCCGTCGAGGACCCGTCCGGCAACACCGTCGCTCCCACCGTCGCTCCCACTGTCGCCCCCACTGCTGCCACGGTCCCCACGAGCAGCGCCCCGATCCCGAGCACTGATGCGGCGGCCGCGGCCGCACCGTCCCCGGCGATCCCGGCCGCGATCCCTCCCGCGATCCCTGCCGCGAACCCGGCTGCAGACGCGGCCGACCCCCAGCAGGCACCCGTCCCCGCCGCGGGTACGCCAGCCCCGACCCTCCCGGCTCCTGCCGCCCCGATCGCCGTCGCCCTCCCCACTACTGCCCCCACAGTCGCGCTCGCCACGACGGTCACCCACGCACCCGCGCCCGCCGACGCAGCACCGGCGACCACGGCGCCGGCCAACGCAACACCGGCTACGACCAGCCCCGGGGGATCGCCAGCCCGAGGCACGGTGGACAGCGCGGTCGAGCCAGCACTCGGGGCGAGCCGGTCCGACCCGGCGCTGTCCACCGACCCGTTCCGGCCCACCGGGTCCGCGGACAGCACCCCCGCGACCCCCGCGACCCCAGCGACCCCAGCGACCCCCGCGACCCCCGCGACGCCCGCGGAGTCCGCCGCCCCGGCTACCCCGGCCACGCCGTCAACGCCGGCCGTCCCCCCGCCGCTGGCCGGCCCCACCGTCGCGGCCACGCCCGCCCAGCCAGCCCTACCGTCGCCCGACCTCGGGTCGGTGCGCCCGGCGATGGCCGAGCTCGCCCGCGGCCTGCAGCTGCAGGGCGGTGGTCGGGCCAGCCTCGTCGTGCGTCTCGACGGGGTCGACGGCGCTGCCGTGCTGGTGCGGCTCACCGTGCGACCTGGCCGGGCCGGCGGTCACGTCGACGTCAGCCTGCGGACCGCCGACGCCGCTGCGGTCGGCGCGCTCACGGCCGCCGCTCACGACGTACGCGCTCTGCTCTCCGGCCAGGGCCTGGAGCTCGCTGCCTTCGACGTGACGCACGGCGACGCGCAACCCGGCCAGGGACACAGCAACGGCCACAGCAACGGCGGCGAGCAGCGGGACGAGACGCGACCGGCACCCGATCGGGCGACTCCCGGCCGGATCACCACTGCCGATGGGGCCGTGCGAGTCACGGACGACGCGCCGTCCCGTCCCGGGACCTGGCTCTAGGAGTCCTCACGTGACCACACCCATCAGCGCCGTCGGTGCCACCACCGGCCCCCGCGAGACCGGCAGCGCGTCCGACGCGCTCGACAAGGACGCGTTCATGAAGCTGCTCGTTGCGCAGCTGAAGTACCAGAACCCCATGGCTCCTGCCGACGGCCAGCAGTACATGAGCCAGATGGCCGTCTTCGCCCAGGTCGAGAAGCTCGAGCAGCTCGTCACCGCCCAGCAGGAGCAGTCCGCGTGGCAGCACCGGATCGCCGCCGAGGGCCTCGTCGGGCGCACCGTCACCGGTCTCGACGACACCGCCGGCAGCGTGACCGGCGTCGTCCGCAGCGTCGTCCACGACACCACCGGCAGCCACCTCGTGCTCGCCGACGGCACCGAGGTCGACCCCGACTCCGTCACCCGGGTCACCCAGGCCTAGACCCGCGCACGACCACGAAAGTCCCTGCAGCACCGCCTCCCCAGGACGGGGAGCGCTCCCGGCCAGGACGGCCTCCCACCCCCACCAGGAGGACCGTCCCATGATGCGCTCGATGTTCGCCGGAGTCTCCGGCATGCGCTCCCACCAGATGATGATGGACGTCATCGGCGACAACATCGCCAACGTCAACACGAGCGGCTACAAGTCGAGCCGCGTCGTCTTCCAGGACACGCTGTCGCAGATGATGCGCGACGGCGCGGCGGGCACCGCCGCCACCGGCTCGACCAACCCCTCGCAGGTCGGACTCGGCGTGAAGGTCAACGCGGTGGACACCGTCGTCACCCAGGGCGCCATCCAGAACACCGGTCGCCCCACCGACCTGGCCATCCAGGGGCCCGGCTACTTCGTCGTCTCGGTGGAGGGGCAGACCGCGTACAGCCGCGCGGGCTCCTTCGGTCTCGACGACACCGGTCGCGTCGTCGACCCCTCGGGTGCGGTGCTGCAGGGCTGGCTGGCCAACCCCGACGGCACGCTCGGCGACACGACAGCCGCGCCAGTCGGGCTGTCGGTGCCGGACTCCTTCACCGACGCGACCGGCACCTACGACCTGCGGTCGTTCGCGATCGGTTCCGACGGCGTCCTCACGGCGGTCTACTCCGACGGCACGCCCCGCTCGGTGGGCCAGATCGCCCTGGCGTCGTTCAGCAACCCGGCCGGTCTCACCAAGAACGGCGACGGTCATCTACTGCTCGGCCCCGCCGCCGGGCCGGCGCAGGTCGGGGCCGCCGGCAGCGGTGACCGCGGCTCGCTCGCCACGGGTGCCCTCGAGATGAGCAACGTCGACCTGGCACAGGAGTTCACCAACCTCATGATCGCCCAGCGCGGCTTCCAGGCGAACAGCCGGATCATCAGCGCCAGCGACGAGCTGCTACAGGAGCTGGTGAACCTCAAGCGGTAGCCCCTCCTCAACACCGCCCCCCCGCCGCCGATGGGCAGGGGCGCGGGCAGGACGCCGGCGCGCGGGCCCCCGGGTCCGCTCTCCCCTCAGGAGGAGGGCCGCGCCATGATCAGGCTGACGCGCCTCAACGGCAGCGAGATGTACCTCAACGCCGATCTCGTGGCGACGGTCGAGTCGCACCACGACACAGTCGTCACCCTCGTCGACGGCAAGACCTACGTGGTCGCGGAGCGGGCCGAGGACGTCGTGAACGCCGTGACGACCTACCGCGCCTCGGTGCTCGCCGTCGCCGAGCAGCTCGTCGCGGAGCACCACGACCCCGACCACAGCCCCAGCGCGACGTCGGACGGCGTCGCGCAGCTGCTGGTGCTGCGCCCCGAGGGCATCGACTCCGTCGGGGGGCGGTAGCGATGGAGGTCGCGACCCCTGCCGGCATCCTGTTCGCCGTCATCGCGATCGGTGCCGCCTTCATCCTCGAGGGCGGCAGCCCGATGGTCGCCTTCAGCAACCCTGCGGCCATCATCATCATCATCGGCGGCACCGTCGGCGTCGGCATCGCGAGCAACCGGATGAGCGACATCGGGCCCGGCACCAAGGCCACCCTGAAGATGCTGCTGCCGGGCAAGAAGGTCGACTCCGCGGCCGCGGTCACCGAGATGATGGAGTTCGCCGACATCGCCCGTCGCGACGGCCTGCTCGCACTCGAGGAGAAGGCCAAGCAGGTGGAAGACCCCTTCATGAAGCGGGGGCTGGAGCTGGTCATCGACGGAACCGACTCCGACGAGGTCGCCGCTGTCCTCGAGGCCGACATCGCCGCGATGAAGGAGCGCCACAAGGTCGCCGCGAAGTTCCACATGGACTGCGGCACCTACGCACCCGCGATCGGCATCGTCGGCTGCGTCCTCGGTCTCACGCTGGCACTGAGCCACATGGAGGACCCGGGGAAGATGGGGCACGCCATCGCCGCCGCCTTCATCGCGACGCTGTGGGGCATCGGCATCGCCAACTGCTTCTTCATGCCGATCGCCAACAAGATGAAGCGGGCCTCGAGCATCGAGGTCGCGCACCGCTACATGCTCGTCGAGGGCATCCTCGCCATCCAGGCCGGCGTCAGCCCGCGTGCGGTCGGCGAGAAGCTGAAGAGCCACCTCGCCCCGAAGGTCCGGGCCGGAATGGAAGAGAAGAAGGCGGCCTGAGGTGAGGCGCCCCCATCGGCACGAGGACCACGAGGAGCACCCGAGCGAGGCCTGGCTCATCGCCCTGGCCGACATGATGACGCTGCTCATGGTCACGTTCCTGATGATGTTCGCGATCTCGAGCCTGGACCTGAAGAAGTTCCAGACCTTCAAGGAGGCCTTCGCGCAGGGCACCGGGACGGTGCTGCCCCAGCTCCCCGGCGAGGGCGTGCCGACCGAGGGCGACGTCTCCGACGAGCCGCTCGCTCCCGAGGACGGCGACCCGATCCCGGAGGCGTCGGCCTGGGTGCCGAACCCTGGTGGCCCCGAGGAGCCACCTCCCGTCATCGACCGGGAGAAGTTCGACGAGCTCCGCAAGCAGATCAACGAGCGGGTCACGGCCGTGGGTCTCGCCGACAAGGTCGACGTCGCCGCTGATCCGCGCGGACTCGTCCTGTACGTCACCAGCGGGGTGCTCTTCGAGAGCGGCGAGGCGCAGCTCAACCCGAAGGGCGACCAGCTGCTCGGGCAGCTGGGCAAGGTCTTCCGAGGGATCGGCAACAACCTCGTCGTCGAGGGCCACACCGACAGCCGGCCCATCAGCAGCGCGCAGTTCCCCTCCAACTGGGAGCTCTCGACCGCCCGCGCCACCATCGTCCTGCGCTTCCTGCACGACGCCCAGAAGGTCCCCAGCAACCGACTGTCCGCCGCGGGCTACGCCGACACGCGGCCGCGCCGCAAGGGCGCGACCGAGGCGGCCTGGTCGGCGAACCGACGCGTGGAGATCGTCGTCGCGGCCCCGACCACGACACCGAAGGCCGTGAAGGCGGCAACGTCCCCGACGTCCGCGACCTCATCCGCGTCACCCACCCCTGCCCCGACCCCTGAACCCGGCGAGGAGGGGGACGGAGGCCACTGAGCCGTATGCCGACAGCGGCCCGCGCGGGAGCGCACGCAGGGACCACGAGCGCATGGCCCGTGCGGGTGGTCGTGCAGATGGTCCTATCGGGCCCTGGGGATCGGCCCTGGGACGACGATGGATCAGCGTGGCCGCCTCACTGTTCGACTTCCGGGACCCGCTCCCGATGCCGTCGGGCGCGCACCGCCTCGTCGCGGCGATCGCGGACGCCGCGCCGCGGGTGGGCCTGGTCCTCGGGCTCGCCACCGGCCGCTCGGTCGTCATCACCTGCACGGCACCCCGTCGGGCGGCTCTCGTGGAGGTCGCGAGCCCCGGCGCGGTCTGGGCGCCCCTGCTCTGCGGCCTGCCCGACCCGGGTCTGCTGCTCGTCCCGGTCGAGGCGGCCGTGGCCCTCGCCGACCTGCTCATGGGTGGTCCCGGCGAGCCGGAGTCCCGAGCCACGACGGCGCTGGAGCAGGCGCTGCTGCTGCAGCACCTCGTGCCCGCCCTCCGCCCGCTGGCCGAGGCCCTCGCCGACCGTGGCGTGACGACCTTCGAAGCCGGTGCGGTCTCCGACGAGGAGCTGCCGCCCGGCACCGGCGAGGTGCTTGCCCTGCCCCTCGACGTCGTGCTCCCGACCGGTGCCGCGCTGGTCGTCACGGTCTGCCTGCCGGCAAAGTCGCTGCTGCCGAGCGACGCGGCACCGCACCCCGCCGCACCGACCCCCGTAGCGCACGCCGCCCTCGCCGACGTCCCCGTCGACGTCAGCCTGCGCCTGCCGACCACGCGCGTCTCCGCCGACCAGGTCGAGGACCTCGTGCCCGGCGACGTCCTTCGGCTCGAGCCCGGCGCCGAGGGGGCACTGGTCGGCGTGCTCGCCTGCAGCGCCGGTGACCTCACCGTCCTCACCGCGGCCCTCGGCCGGCGTGGCCGCCGCCGGGCCGTCCAGGTCGGCTCGGTCCTCACCGCCACCACCCACACCTCCGGAGGACGCTGACATGTCGCTGCCCGACGACTTCGCCGACGCCTTCGCCGGCGTCCCCGAGTCGCTGCCGCAGGCTGCGACCGTGACGGCCACGCTCGACGAGCCCGTCACCGACGTCACGACCGCGAGCGACCCCGTCACGGCGACCACCGCCGTGGTCGCGGGCATCCCGGCACCGCGCAGCGGCCCGGTCATGGGGCCGACCGCGACGGACCTGCCCGACCTCGAGCGACCCGACCTCCCCGACCTCGGGGAAGGCCTGCCCTCCACCGGTGACGCCCGTGACCTCCGCCTGCTGGCCGAGGTGCAGGTCGAGCTCGCCGTCGAGCTGGGCCGCGTGAAGCTGCCGCTGCGCGACCTGCTCTCACTCGGACCGGGTGCCGTGCTCGAGCTCGACCGCGCGGCCGACGCTCCCGTCGACGTCCTCGTCAACGGCTGCCTCGTCGCCCGCGGCGAGGTGGTCGTCATCGACGGCCAGTTCGGTGTCCGCGTCACCGCCGTCGTGGAGCGCTAGCCGGTGGACGTCGTCGGTGCGCTCGCGCGTGTGCTGCTCGTCTTCGGGCTGCTCGCCGTCGTCCTGGTCGTGCTCAAGCGCACCGGGGGCGTGGGGGCGAAGCGGGCCGGCGCGATGCAGGTCGTGGCCTCGGCCCGGCTGGCCAAGGGCGCCGCTCTCACCGTCGTGCGACTGGACGGACGCGAGTACGTCCTCGGAGTCACCGAGCACACGGTCACCCTGCTGCAGGACCAGACCGGCGAGCGGGTCGAGCCGGTGACGCTCCCCGTCGCAGCCACAGCGCCCGCCACCGGTGCGACCCCCGCCTCCCCAGCCACGCCACCGGCACCACCGACGCTGCCGGCCTTCCTCAAGAACCTCTGGGCCTCGCGCGGTGGCCGGGTCCTCGACGCCACCGAGCTGTCGAAGGCGGCCGTCACGGCCGCGCTCGCCCATGCGACCGGCCGACCCACCCCCGTCGTACCCCTGGCAGTGCCCCCCCGGACGGCCCCCGCCGTCCCCGTCGCGGACGGAACCGCGACGCCCGACCTCCCGCGGCCCCGCACCGCGCGCACGGACGCCCTGCTCGACGAGGAGCACCCGTGGTCACGCGCGTGCGCGCCCGCCTTCCGCGCTGCGGAGAGGGCGTCCGCCGTGCGCTGACCCTGGTCGCGCTCGTCGCCGGGCTGCTCGTCACGGGTGCGACCGCCGCGTCGGCCGTGTCCATCGAGCCGGTCCGCCCGGTCGCGACCGTGGCGCCCGTGGCGCCCGTCGCCCCCGCCGTCCCCGGTGCCACGGCGACCCCCAGGCCGGGTACGACGGGCACCCCCGGTGTGCCGGACCTGCGCGATGTGGGCGACGGCGGGACGACCAACCCGGTCACCCTCGTCCTGCTGCTCGGCTCGCTGTCCCTGCTACCCGGCCTGCTGATCATGATCACGGCGTTCACCCGCATCGTCATCGTGCTGGGCTTCACCCGCTCCGCCCTCGGCACCCAGGGCGTCCCGCCCAACCAGGTGCTCATCGGGCTGGCGCTGTTCCTCACCTTTTTCGTGATGGGGCCGGTGCTGTCGGAGGCCAACGACAACGCGCTGCAGCCCTACCTCGACGGGACGATCTCGCAGTCGGTGGCGTTCGAGCGCGGCATGGAGCCGTTCCGCGAGTTCATGCTGGAGCAGGTCCGCGAGAAGGACCTCGAGATGTTCGTCGAGCTGTCCCGCGCGGAGCGGCCCGCGACCCCCGAGGACGTCGCCACGACGACGCTCATCCCGGCGTACGTCATCGGCGAGCTGCGGGCGGCGTTCCTCATCGGCTTCGTCATCTTCGTGCCGTTCATCGTGCTCGACCTCGTCATCAGCGCCGCGCTGTCGGCGATGGGCATGGCGATGCTGCCGCCGTCGCTCATCTCGCTGCCCTTCAAGCTGCTGCTGTTCGTGGCGGTCGACGGCTGGTACCTCATCACCTCGTCGCTGGTCAGGAGCTTCGGATGACCGAGTCCGACATCGTCAACATCGCCGGCCAGGCGCTGCTGCTGGCCGCCAAGCTCTCCGGCCCGCTGCTCATCGTGGCCCTCGTCATCGGCGTCGTGGTGAGCCTCCTGCAGGCGGTCTTCCAGGTGCAGGACCAGACGCTGTCGATGGTGCCCAAGCTCGCCATCGGTGGCGCGGTGCTTGCCGTGACCGGCGGCTGGATGCTGCGCATCACGGTCGACTTCACCGCCGAGCTGTGGTCACGGATCCCGGAGCTGGTGGGCTAGTGCCCGAGGAGCTCAGCGCCCTGCTGCCGGGCACGGCCACGCTGTCGGCGTTCCTGCTCGTCCTGACCAGGACCACCGCCTGGGTCGTCACCGCCCCTGTCATCTCGGCGCGCGGCGTCGCCTCACCGGGTCGGCTGGCAGTCGGTGTCGCGCTGGCGCTGTTCCTCACCCCGCTCGTCCCCGTCGGCACGATCCCGACCGACCTCCCCGGCTTCGCCACCCTGGTCCTCGCCCAGGCCGGGATCGGCCTGCTGCTCGGCTTCCTCACCGGGCTGCTCTTCAGCGCCTTCGAGGTCGCCGGCACCCTGATCGACCTCGCCGGTGGCTTCTCGTTCTCCTCGCTCGTCGACCCCCTGACCGGCCAGCCCGCGGCGGCGTTCTCCCGGCTGTTCTCGCTCTGCTTCGGTGCCGTGCTGTTCGCCACCGAGGGCTACCGCGTCATCATCGGCGGCTTCGTCGCGTCGTTCCGGGTGATGCCCCTCGACGAGCTGCCGGCGCTGTCGGAGGCGAGCGCCGGGGTGGTGGGGCACGCCGCGACCACGGTCGTGGGGGCCGCGCTGATGGTGGCCGCCCCCCTGCTCGGCGTGCTCTTCCTCACCGACGTCGCCCTGGCGCTCGCTGCGCGCTTCGTGCCACAGGCCAACACGCTGTCGGTCGCCCTGCCCGTCAAGACCCTCATCGCCCTCACCGCGGGCGGCGCCACCCTCGCCCTCCTGCCCGGTCACGCGGCGGCGCTCATCGAGCCCGCGCTGCGGCTGCCCTCCGAGGTGCTGGTGTGAGCGGTGAGAAGACCGAGAAGGCCACCCCCAAGAAGAAGCAGGACCTGCGCAAGAAGGGCTCCGCGGCCCGCTCGGTCGACCTGCCCTCCGGTGTCTCGCTCGTCGCCCTCGTGCTCGTGATGCCGATGCTCGTCGGGTCGCTCACCGGCGTCGTCGAGGAGCACATGGCGCTGCTGCTGGGTCGCGCCGACGTGGAGAGCCTCGCCCAGGCGCGCGAGCTCACCGCGGGTCTGCTGGTCGACAGCGTCAAGGCGATCGCGCTGCCGGTCGCACTGGTCGGCGCGGCCGCCCTCGCCTCGGGTTCGCTCGTCACCCGCTCAGCACCCAACCCGCACGCGCTCAAGCCGAGCTGGGACCGCATGTCGCCGGCCAAGACCGCCAAGCGGATGGTGTCGCAGCACTCCCTGGTCGAGCTGCTGCGCAACACCGTCAAGCTCGCGCTGCTCGCACTGGTCACCTACGGCGCCTGGCAGGACGGCTACGCGAAGCTGATCGCCTCGGGCGGCGGCCTGGAGTCGCTGCGCAGCATCGTCGGCGACGCGACGACCGGGATGCTCTGGCGGATGGCGCTGCTCGCCGTCGTCGTCGGCCTCGCCGACGCGGCCTGGCAGCGCCACAGCTTCAACAAGCAGTCCCGCATGAGCCACCAGGACATCCAGGACGAGCACAAGCAGCAGGAGGGCAACCCGCAGGCCAAGGGCGCGATGCGCTCCCGCCAGCTGGCGATGGCGCGCAGCCGGATGGTGCAGGCCGTCCCCCGCGCCGACGTCGTGCTGGCCAACCCGACCCACCTCGTGGTGGCGCTGCAGTACGTCCCTGGCTCGGCGGCCCCCGTCGTCGTCGCCCGGGGTGCCGGCGTGGTCGCCGACCGCATCAAGGCGATCGCCGTCGAGCACGGCGTCCCCGTGCTGGCCGACAAGCCGCTGGCCCGCGCGCTCTACCGGGCCACGGAGGTCGGCGACACCATCCCCATCGAGCTGTTCCGGGCGGTGGCGGAGGTCCTCGCCGTCGTCTACGCCGCGCGCCGCCGCGGCACCCGACCGACCTGGCACCCGACCCGCACGGAGGTGGCCGCATGACCAGCCCGACGAAGGCACGAGGCGGTCGGGGAGCGGCCGTCGGCGTACCCCTGATCGTGGTGAGCGTCGTCATCATGATGGTGGTGCCGCTGCCGCCGCTGCTGCTCGACATGCTGCTGGCCACCAACCTCGCGGTCGCCGTCGTCATCCTGCTCACCGCCATCACCGCCGAGCGCGCGCTGGACTTCAGCGTCTTCCCCGCCCTGCTGCTCGTCACGACGCTGATGCGGCTCGCGCTCAACATCTCGACGACGAGGCTCATCCTCACCGAGGGCGAGGCGGGCAAGGTCGTGCACGCCTTCGGCTCCGTCGTCGTCGGCGGCAGCCTCGTGGTCGGTCTCGTGATCTTCCTGATCCTCGTCATCATCCAGTTCGTCGTCATCACCAACGGCGCCGGTCGCGTCGCCGAGGTGGCCGCCCGCTTCACCCTCGACGCGATGCCCGGCAAGCAGATGGCCATCGACGCCGACCTCAACTCCGGGCTCATCGACGACGCGCAGGCCCGGCAACGGCGCCTCGACGTCTCCCGCGAGGCCGACTTCTACGGCTCGATGGACGGTGCCTCGAAGTTCGTGAAGGGCGACGCGATCGCGGCGATCGTCATCGTGACGGTCAACCTGCTCGGCGGCTTCGCGATCGGGGTGCTGCAGCACGGGATGACGCTGTCCGAGGCGATCGGCACCTACGCCCTGCTCTCGGTCGGCGACGGACTCGTCTCGCAGGTGCCCGCACTGCTCATCTCGGTGGCCAGCGGCATCGTCGTCACCCGGGTGCAGAGCGACCACGATGGGGGCCTCGGCTCCGACCTCGTCACGCAGCTGCTGCGGTCGTCGCTGGCGCTGCGCGTCGGTGCGGTCGCGGTCGCAGCCCTCGGCCTGATGCCCCAGATGCCCAAGCTGCCCTTCCTCGCCCTGGCCGGGCTGCTCCTCCTGCTCGCCGCACGCAACCCCTCTCCCACCGAGGACCCTGCGGTCGCCGAGCCGGCGGCGGAGAGCGAGCAGACCGAGGTGGTGCTCGAGCAGGTCCGGGTCGAGCCGCTCGAGCTCGAGCTGGCCCCCGACCTGCTCGACCTGCTCGACCCGAGCCGCGGCGGCAGCCTGATGGACCGGGTGCGGGCCCTGCGCAAGCGGATCGCGACCGACCTCGGCCTGGTCGTGCCGCCGGTCCGCACCCGCGACGCCATGGGGCTGCCCGCCTCCACCTACGTCGTCAAGGTGCACGGCGTCGAGACCGCCCGCGGCGAGGCGCCGCCCGGGCACTCCATGGTGCTGGGCGACGACGCCCGGGGCCTGCCGGGACGCGCCACCGTCGACCCGGTGTTCGGCCTGCCCGCGACGTGGGTGCAGGACGAGCTGGCCCAGGTGCTGGCCGCCGAGGGGGCCACGGTCATCGACCGCGCCTCGGTCATCGTCACGCACCTGTCGGAGGTGGTCCGCAGCTGCGCCGCCGACCTGCTGACCCGGCAGGACGTGCAGGTCCTCGTCGACGCGGTGAAGACGATCTCGCCGGTCGTCGCGGCCGAGGTCGGCACCGAGTCGCTGTCGCTGGCCGAGGTGCAGCGGGTCCTGCGCGAGCTGCTCGCCGAGGGTGTCCCGGTCCGCGACCTGACCCGCATCCTCGAGGCCGTCACGGCCCGCTCCCGCGAGACCCGCAGCCCCGAGGCCCTCGTGGAGGCGGCTCGTGGCGTGCTCGGTCCGACGATCTCCGCAGGGGCGTCGGTCGGCGGCAGGCTCGCCGCGCTGACCCTCGACCCGCTGCTCGAGCAGTCACTGCTCGAGTCGGCCCGGGGAGGCGACAGCGGCAGCTGGCTCGCCCTCGACCCGATCCGCATGGAGCAGCTCGTCCAGGGCATCGGTGACGCCGTCAGCACCGCGGAGGCGTCGGGGCACCGACCGGCTGTGGTGTGCGCCGCGCAGCTGCGCCCCGCCGTACGCCGGATGGTCGCCGCTGGACGTCCTGACCTTCCCGTGCTCGCCTACAGCGAGCTGTCCCGCTCGCTCACCGTCGACCCCGTGGGGGTGATCCACCTTGCCCAGCGTGCCGCAGCCTGATGTGACCGATGGACCGGTGACCGGCGACCCGGTCACGCCCGTGGTCGAGGGCGAGCTCGGGGAGGTCGTCGAGGTCTTCACCGGCGAGTCACTCGAGGAGGCCATGGCCACCGCGGTGGCAGCGCTCGGACCCGACTTGCAGGTACGCCGGGCCCGCAAGGTCCGCTCCGGGGTCCGCGGCCTCATGGGCAAGGACCGCTACGAGGTGCTCGCCGTGCCTGCCGGGGGCGGGCGCCCTTCGGCCGAAGCGGTGACCGCAGCCCTCGAGGGGCTGCTCGAGCGGGCGGAGAGCGAGGAGGCCGGGGGCGCACCGCTCCCCCCAGCTCCAGCCACCGTCCCGGCCCCCGTTCCGACCCCAGCCCCCGCACCCGCCCTGCGCCGCTCGACCCCTGTTGCCGCACCCCGGCGGGAGCCCGATCTCGCCGAGCGCGCGCCGCACCCCGAACCCGCTGTCGCCGAGCACCGCGCACCCGCCGTCGCCGAGCACAGCGCACCCGCCCTCGGGCACCAGACCGGCGCGGAGCCACCGCCGGTCACGGGCGGCTGGTCCCGCCGCCGCCTGCTGACGGTCGGTGTCCCCGCCGCCGTCGTGGACGCCCTGCCAGCCGTCGACCCCACCGACGACCTGGGCTGGCTCGTGGCCGTCACCACGGCTGTCTCCGCGACGGTGCCGGAGCCCGCGAGCGCCGATGCCGAGCATCCCGCGGTGATGGACGGCCACGGGACCGCAGGTGCCCTCGCCCTGCTTGACGCAGGCGTGCGCGGCACCACACCCGGCAGCCTGACCCACGGCGGCCGCACGGTCGCGGCCACCGCGCTGGAGCTGGCACTGGCCATCCGCGCGGCGGTGCTGTCGTGATCGGGCCGCTGCGACTGCGCTCGCCCTGGCTCGCCGCGCTCGGCCTGCTGGCCGTCGTCGTGGTGTCGCTGGGCCTGGTCCGCGGGACGCTGGGTGTCGGTGACGCCGCGCTGCGGCTCGGGGCTGCCGTGCTCGCCCTGGTGGCCGTCGAGCGGCTGGTGCTGCCGCTGGCGGCGCTGCTCGTCGGCCAGCGCCGCACCGACCCCTAGCTACTAGGCCGGCCGCAGGTCGAGCGCGCCGGCCGCGACCTCCGAGCGCGGTTGCGGCACCGCGTCGGGAGCGGCCGAGAGCGAGCGGGCGCGACCGAACAGGAAGCCCTGACCGAGGTGCACACCGAGATCGGCCAGAGCCCGTGCCTGCTCGGCGGTCTCGATGCCCTCGCCCACGACGGTGAGACCGAGCACCCTGGACAGCTCCACGACGCTGCGCACGATCGTGGCCGTGACCAGGTCGTCGGTGATGCTCTGGACGAAGACCTTGTCGATCTTCACGACGTCGGCGGGCAGCCGCTGCAGGTAGGCCAGCCCGGCGTAGCCCGTGCCGAAGTCGTCGATCCCGACGTGCACGCCCTCCGCCCTCAGCAGCTGCAGGCCGCGGACCTGGTGGTCGTCGGCGACGAGTCGGTCCTCGGTGATCTCGATCCACAGCCGCTGGGGGTCGAGACCGTGACGGCGCAGTGCACTGGTGATGAGGTGCCCGAAGTCAGGTCGGCTGAGCTGGCTCGCCGGGACGTTCAGCGAGACGAAGGGATGCACCCCACCGACCGCGTGCCACCCGGCCGCGTCGGCGCAGGCCCGCTCCAGGACCCAGTGCGCGACACCGTCCTCGGCATCGCTGTCCTCGAGCGCCGCGAGGAAGGCAGCCGGCGACAGCACGCCCCGGTGCGGGTGCTCCCAGCGCAGCAGCGCCTCGTGGCCGAGCACCTCGCCGGTGCCCAGCGCCACGATGGGCTGGTAGTGCAGCCGGAACTCCTGCCGGGCAAGGGCTCCCGACAGCTCGGAGCGCAGCGCCAGCTGGGCGCTCGCCTCGGCGCGCAGCTGGTCGTCGTACACCGCCCATCCCCCGCGACCGCGCTCCTTGGCGCGGTAGAGAGCGGCGTCGGCATGGGCGAGCAGGGTCGATGCCTCGCTGCCGGGCAGGCCCACGGCGATGCCGATCGAGACCGACGGGGTCAGGGTGCGCCCGTGGACGACGACAGGGGCCTTGACGGCCGAGCGGAGCCGGTCGGCGATGCCGATGGCGTCACAGATCCCCGACAGCCCCTGGAGCACGAGCACGAACTCGTCTCCGCTGAGACGACCGACGAGGTGCTGATCCCCGGCGGTCTCGACCAGCTGCCGTGCGACGTGCACGAGCAGCTGGTCCCCCGCGGCATGACCCAGCGAGTCGTTGACCAGCTTGAAGTGGTCCACGTCGGCGAACAGCACCGCCACCGTGCCCGCGCCCTCCAGTGCGGCGACGAGCCCGCGCAGCAGGACCGCGCGACCCGGGAGACCGGTGAGCTCGTCGTGCTCGGCACGGAAGCGCAGCGCCTCCTCGGCGGCCCGCCGCTCGGTGACGTCCTCCACATGGGCGAGGACCCGGTGGGTGCCGTCCGGCTCGGTGAGCCTGGCGAGGCTGACCCGGCCCCAGACGGTCGCCCCGTCGGACCGGACGTGGCGCAGCTCCACACGGTCGGCCCGCTCACCCGCGCGCACGCGCGCCGACAGCACCGCGTTGCGGGCGGCATCGGCGGGGTGGATGAGCGGCGCGATGCGGCGGCCGAGCAGCTGGGCCGGCCGCAGCCCGACGAAGTCGCAGAAGGCCGCGTTGACCTCGCAGAAGCGGGCATCGTCGTCGAACAGCGCCATGCCGACGGGGGTGTCGCGCACGACGCTGCGGAAGGCCGCCTCGCGACTGGTCAGCCGGTGGGTCAGCCGAGCGTGCTCGACCGCCGCGGCGGTGTGCACGGCGAAGAGCTCGATGAGGTCACAGCGGGCCGACGTAGGGCGCAGCCCGTCTGCGGGCAGGTCGACCGAGAGGACCCCGAGCAGCCGTCCGCGGCTGTCGCGGAGCAGCGCGAACAACGCGTCGAGGGGGCGCCAGGCGTCCGGGTGGTCCAGCGGCTCGAAGACCGGCACCCACACGTCGGCGAGCTCATCGAGGACGGTGCGCTCCTCCTCATGGACCATCCGCAGAAGTCCGCGCGGGCGGGTCTGGGCGAGGACCGCGTCCCACTCCTCCTCGGTCCTGAGCGTGCCGAGCAGGGTGGCCTCGACGTCCGGAGGTCCGGAGGCCGCGACCACGCGGAAGCCGTCGACCTCCCGCACGCTCAGGACTGCGGCGCCGAACCCCAGGCTCTCCGTGACGGCTTGGACGACCGCGTCGAAGACCTGCTGCAGCTCGACCCCACCGCGGGTGCGGCGCTGGAGGTCGAGCAGCACCGCGACCGCGTCCTCGTGCTCGGACCTCGACACCACACGGCTTCCTACCTCGACGGGCGGATCCGCAGGGCGCGAACCCGTAAAGACCGTCCTTTCGAGCCAGACCGCCTCGCCGTCAGACGGCCTGCTCCAGTGAGTCGGCCGCCTGGCGCGGCGCCGGCACGCGTGACAGCCGAGCCGCGTACGACGAGCGCGAGGCGAGCGAGGCCGCGTAGGCCGCGGCCCGGTAGGCGGCCCGACCGTCCTGGAGCGGCGGCTCGACCGTCTGCTCCGCGTACTGCGCCTCGATGCCGGAGCGCATGAGCCCGAGGGCCTCCGTGCGCATCTGGGAGACCCGGGACTCGGTGACGCCCAACCGGGCGGCGAGGTCGGCAGAGGTCTCGCCCTCGAGGAAGTAGCCGACGACGACGTCACGCAGCCGGTCGGGCAGGCAGGCGAGGGCGTCACGGACGTAGGTGGCCCGCTCGCGCTCCTCGAGGACCGCCACCGGCTCCAGCATCGTGTCGTCCACGAGACCGGAGGCGAGAGTCAGTGGGTCCCCGTCCTCCTCCCCGCAGGGCGCGTCGAGCGACAGCACGAGCGACCGGTGCACCCGGCCCTGCAGGTGGGAGAGCTCAGCGACGGAGACGCCCACGTGCTCGGCGGTCTCGGAGAGCGTCGGGGTGCGGCCGAGCTTGGCCTCGAGGTCGGTGCGCGCGACCTCGACGTCACGGGCCGCGCTGCGCAGCGTGCGTGGCGCGAAGTCCAGGGCGCGGACCGCGTCGACGATCGCGCCGCGGATCCGCAGCGACGCCCAGCGATCGAAGGGGACGCCCCGCGAGCCGTCGAAGCGGTGCGCCGCCTCGACCAGCCCGAGCGTGGCGGCCTGCGCCAGCTCCTCGCGGTCCGCGTGGCGCGGGTAGTGGGCGGCGACACCGGCGAGGACGTGGCGGACGAGCGGCAGGTGGGACTCGACGAGAGCACGGGCTTCGGCACTGAGCACGGTGGACCTCCACGAACAGGGCATGGCAGAGACACGCGGGGGCGGGGCGCGGCGGGGGGAGGAGGGGGTGGTGGAGCGGGTCAGGCGGCGCGGCGGCGCCGTCCGAAGGACAGGCCCGACGGGGAGCCGGCGGCCGGTGGCGCGGGCGGGGCCATGGGGGCCGCGCCCTCGGTGAGCACCGCAGAGCGGTTGGCATCGGTGAGGGCCGCGAGCAGCTCCTCGCGGTAGACCTGGACGTCGCGGGGGGCGGTGATCCCGAGGCGGATCTGGTCGCCCTTGACCTCCAGCACGGTCACGACGATGTCGTCGCCGATGACGATGCTCTGGTTCTTGCGGCGGGTGAGGACGAGCACGACGGTTCCTTCCGTGGAGGGGGATCAGGCAGCACTGGTGCTGGCGGCGAGCGGGGCGCGGGTGCTGTGGCCGGACTCGGCCAGGACCGCCTGCACGCCCTCGCGGGTCTGCAGGTTGACGACGATCGGACCGAGCAGGTTCGCCGTGGCGTCCTCCGGTCGTGCGCCGAGGGTGACGATGACGAGCAGCAGGCAGTCCTCCGGCCGCTCGAGGTGGACCTTCGCGGCGATGGCGTCGTCGAGGTCCACGACGTAGTCGGGGAAGAAGACGTAGGGCGGCATCACGAGGAAGCGCACCTGCGGGTCATCGAGGTCGACCATCAGCGAGTAGGGGCCCTCGAAGGCCCCCCACCGCACGAGGGCGAAGCGCCGCTCGCCGGGGAACCCCGGGAGCCCGCTCGCGAAGACGAGCTCGGGGACGTCGACGGCGGCTGCGCCCGCGGGGGCGGCCTGGGTCGCGTGAGTCAACCTGTCCTCCGGTCTCGAGAGCCGCGCCTGGCGGCGGTGCGACACCTCACATCTCGTCGGACCAGCCGTCGTTCCACATGGCACGTCGGTGCCATCTCGTGCACGACGGAAAGGCTCACCCGTCTGGGTGACCAGTCGGCGCCCACCGCTGCCGATGTGCCCGACTTGGCGGTCACGCCCCGGATCGCCCGGCCGCAGGGCAGGCGAGCGCTCCGACGCGCAAGGCCCGAGATGACTAGTGCTCTGGACCTCGAGGCACCCGAACGGACCACCAGCCGAGTCCCGCTCCGAGCAGGTCGGCGACGACGTCGAGGGGGTCGCCGGACCGCCCTACCAGCAGCAGCCCCTGCACCAGCTCGGAGACCACGGCGTACGCCGCGACCGCGAGCCACACCGGCAGGCGCCCGCCGCACCGCCAGCGGGCGGTCGCTGCGAGCAGGGCGAACAGCACGACGTGGACGACCTTGTCCGCGCCGGTGAAGCGCGGCGCTCCCCCGGGGTCGGGGGCGAAGAGCACGTAGAGCGAGAGCAGGACCGCGGCGGCGAGCGCGGCGGTGCGGCGGTCCACCCCGCTAGTCGCGGCGGAGCTTGCGGTGCGTGACCCGGTGCGGTCGCGCCGCGTCCTGGCCGAGCCGCTCGATCTTGTTCTTCTCGTAGGACTCGAAGTTGCCCTCGAACCAGTACCACTTCGCGGGGTCGGCCTCGTCGCCCTCCCAGGCGAGGATGTGGGTCGCGACCCGGTCGAGGAACCACCGGTCGTGGGAGATCACGACGGCACAGCCGGGGAACTCCAGCAGGGCGTTCTCCAGCGACCCGAGGGTCTCCACGTCGAGGTCGTTCGTCGGCTCGTCGAGCAGCAGCACGTTGCCGCCCTGCTTCAGCGTGAGCGCCAGGTTGAGGCGGTTGCGCTCACCGCCCGACAGCACCCCGGTGGGCTTCTGCTGGTCCGGGCCCTTGAAGCCGAAGGCCCCGATGTAGGCGCGGCTGGGCATCTCCTGCTGGCCGACCTGGATGTAGTCGAGGCCCTCCGAGACGGTCTCCCAGACCGTCTTCACGGGGTCGAGGCCCATGCGGTTCTGGTCGACGTAGGAGATCTTCACGGTCTCCCCGACGCGGACCTCGCCGGAGTCGGGCTGCTCGAGGCCGACGATCGTCTTGAACAGCGTGGTCTTGCCGACGCCGTTGGGCCCGATGATCCCGACGATGCCGCCGCGCGGCATGGTGAAGGACAGGCCGTCGATGAGGACCCGGTCGTCGAAGCCCTTCTGCAGGTCCTTGGCCTCGATGACGACGCTGCCGAGGCGCGGACCGGCCGGGATCTGGATCTCCTCGAAGTCCAGCTTGCGGGTCTTCTCCGCCTCCGCGGCCATCTCCTCGTAGCGGGCGAGGCGGCTCTTGCTCTTGGTCTGGCGGCCCTTGGCGTTCTGGCGGACCCACTCGAGCTCGTCCTTGAGCCGGCGCTGCAGCTTGGCGTCCTTCTTGCCCTGGACGGCGAGGCGCTCCTGCTTCTTCTCGAGGTAGGTCGAGTAGTTGCCCTCGTAGGGGTAGGCGCGGCCGCGGTCGAGCTCGAGGATCCACTCGGCCACGTTGTCGAGGAAGTAGCGGTCGTGGGTCACGGCCAGGACGGCACCTGCGTAGTTGGCCAGGTGCTTCTCGAGCCACTCGACGGACTCGGCGTCGAGGTGGTTGGTGGGCTCGTCGAGCAGCAGCAGGTCGGGCGCCTCGAGCAGCAGCTTGCACAGCGCGACCCGGCGGCGCTCACCCCCGGAGAGGTGGGTGACCTTCTCGTCCGGCGGGGGGCAGCGCAGCGCGTCCATGGCCTGGTCGATGAGGGAGTCGATCTCCCAGCCGTTCTTGGCCTCGATGACGTCCATCAGCGGGGCCTGCTCGGCCATGATCGCGTCGAAGTCGGCGTCGGGCTCGCCCATCTTCTCGTTGAGCTCGTTGTACTTCGCGAGGACGTCCATCACCTCGCGGACGCCGTCCTCGACGTTCTCCTTGACGGTCTTGGACTCGTCGAGCGGCGGCTCCTGCAGCAGCATGCCGACGGAGTAGCCGGGGGTGAGCCGGGCCTCGCCGTTGGACGGCTGGTCCATCCCGGCCATCATCTTCAGCACGGTCGACTTGCCGGCGCCGTTGGGGCCGACCACGCCGATCTTCGCGCCGGGGTAGAACGACAACGTGACGTCGTCGAGGATGACCTTGTCGCCGACGGCCTTGCGGACCTTCTGCATCGAGTAGATGAACTGCGCCATGCCGTCGAGCCTAGTAGCGCGTCGCGCGGCCGGGTCGGCCGCGC
>JAUYQP010000056.1 GCA_030697205.1 Mycobacteriales bacterium | reverse complement strand
GGCCGGGTCGGCCGCGCGACGCCCCACCAGCCAGCCGGCTCAGGCAGCGACCTCGTCGGCGCCCGGCTCCTCGACCTCGGCGCCGACCGCCCAGTCGGGCAGCCGGTGCATCTCCCCCGTGACGGGGTCGGTGTCGGGCCGCTCGCCCGGGTCGCTGTGCGCGACGACCGCCGGGGTACGCACCGACGTCGTCGTCGCCGTCGCGCGGGAGAGCTCGAGGCCCAGCCGGGTCGCGTTGATCTCGAGCGAGCTGCGGTCCTCGCCCGCCTCGTTCTTCCACGTCGACACCGACAGCGTGCCGCTGACGACCACCCGGTCGCCCTTCTTCACCGACGCCGCGACGTTGTCGCCGAGCTTGCCCCAGGCGCTCACCTGGAACCACAGGGTCGGCAGGTCGACCCACTCCTCGCTCCCCTTCGGCCGGCGCCGCGGCGTCACCGCGACCCGCAGGTCCGTGACGGACGTCCCCGACGGGGTCGTCTTGGCCTTGGGGTCCGCGCCGACGTTGCCGGTCACGGTGATCTCGGGCTCGTACATGCGGGTCCTCCCGTGTCGTCCGGCAGCGGTCCCGCCGGTCCTGACGACGACCGTGCGGCACCTGAGACGCTGCGGGAAGGCCCCGGACCCGGTCTGTGGACGCGCCACGGGCCTGTGGACGACGCCCACGCACCCACTGTGCGACTGCCGTGGCCCACAATGGCCCCGCACGACAGGGCCTCCGTAGCTCAGTGGATAGAGCGCCGGACTTCTAATCCGTTGGTCGCAGGTTCGAGTCCTGCCGGGGGCGCCGGACTTCTCATCCGTTGGTCGCAGGTTCGAGTCCTGCCGGGGGCGCCCGCTTTCCCACGACCCCCCCTTCCCGCTTGTGCGCCGGTGTCGGCGCTACCGGACCCCCGTAGCGCCGACAGCCGCGCACAAGCGGAGATCTCAGGGTGCGGGTCAGGGTGCGGGTCAGGGGGCGGGGAAGGGGGCGGCGACGCTGAAGGCGGCGACGTCGAAGAGCACGTGGCAGGTCGTCGTCGTGTAGAGGGTGATCCGGGCCAGGTCGCCGAGGCCGACGGCAGCGAAGTTCGCGACAACCTGGCCGCGCACGAAGTTGACGTTGGAGGCCGCGGGGCGGTCCGACCCATCGACCACCAGCGGACCGCCAGGGGTGGGGTACGCCGTGAGGTTGCCCGGGCCGACGGGACCGACGACCGTGACGTTGCCCAGCACCCCGGCACCGGAGGTCACCAGCTCCGAGAGGTCCAGCACGACAGCGCTCCCCGCGAGCAGCCGTCCCGAGGTGTCGAAGGAGCCGCCGACGACCCGGGTGCGGCGGTCGTTGGGCGAGCCCTCCTCCGATGTGGGGCCCGGGCGGGTGTCGAGGACGCGCCTCGGCGTGACGAAGGCGAGGTGGTTGGCGAAGGCCGAAGTGTAGACCGTGCCAACGACGGCCGCGCCGTCAGCGCTCGCGGAGGTGTGCGCGTAGTGCAGCAGCTCACCGCTGGAGGCCAGGTCACCGGCGCTGGCGGCCAGCGGACTGAGGCCGTCGCCTGCTGACGACGGCGCCAGCCGCAGGGCCGCTGCGGCGTACCTGCCCTCGGGGGTGGTCGTGGCCGTCGCGTTGTCGAGGACCAATGTGGGCAGCTCGGCCGCGCCGCCGGAGAGGGAGGTCGCGGCCGGGCCGGCGTCGTTGACGGCGCCGAGCAGGAGCGGGTCGCCGGCCGCTGCCTCGGCCTGCCCGCTGACGGCGATGGCTCCGGCGGCGCCGGCGAGCACGACCCCGCCGCGACGCAGCAGCGCCCGCCGGTCATAACCGACGGGCTCTGCGGCGCGGGAGGTCAGCGCGGTGACGGTGGCCTCGAGGCGCGCGATCCGGGCCTCGGTGCTCTCCTGCTCAGGGCTCATCCCGCGACGCTAGCGGGACGCGTGCGTGGACGGTGGCCGCCGTCAGGCGACCGGACGCAGCGCCCAACCGCGGTCGCGCACGTTGCGGAACAGGTCGAGGCCGGTCTTGGCGCGCAGCCGGCACAGCTGCACGTCGACGCGGCGCGACGGGCTGGTGTCACCCCAGCAGACCCAGTGCAGCTGCTCGCGGCTCCACACCTTGCGGGGCTCGGAGAGGAAGAGCGCGAGCAGCTCGACCTGGCGCGGGGACACGTCGAGGTCCGCGCCGTCGAGCGTCACGACGTAGCCCGCGAGGTCGACGACCAGGCTGCCGGTCGCGACGGGCGAGACGACGGCGACGCCGGCGTCGGCGGCGCGGGAGACGAAGTCGCCGGCGGGGCGGTTCGGGACCGAGCGCAGCAGGGGCTGGGCCGGCGCAGTGGCTGACGGGGCGGTCGTCGGGTGCGACGAGAGAGTGGCCGCGATGGGCGTCATGGTGGTCCTCCGGGGTGTCCGTGTGGTCGCGACCGACGCTAGGGAGCGGGGGTTTCCACCAGGCGACCCGAGTGTTTCCGGGTCGTTCCGACTTGGTGCACGCTCAGGGCGCTGCACCGATGGGTCAGGAGCGTTGCTCGGCGGTGTCGGGGGCGTGCTCGACGAGCATCCAGCCGCGGCCGCGCACCGTGACGAGCGAGCCACCCGGCAGCTGCCGCCGCAGGGTGACGAGGACCCCGTCGACGCGGCGCTCGGAGAGCCCCTCGAGCCCGGCGGCCCGGGCGAGGTCGGCCCGCGCCACGACCCGGCCACCCGCCGCGCGCAGCGCGTCGAGCACCGCCGCCTCCTGCGCCGACAAGGCCCCCACGCGTCGACCGTAGGCAGCTCGTGTGTCGCCCAGGTGTCCCCGCTGCTACGCCGCGGTGGCGGTCCTCACCAGGTCGAGCCGCGCCGCTTGGTGGTCTTGCGACGGGTCGTACGACGGCCCGTCCCGAAGATGGAGCGGCTGATCTCGCGTCCCGCAGCCGTCGCCGCCGCCCGCGCGAAGCTCTTGAAGACGCTCGAGCCCAGCACCTTGCCGACCGCGCCCGGCTCGTCGTCGTCGCGCGGCGCCTCCCGCTCGGGCGCGCGCTCCGGGGCCTCGGCGACGGGAGCCTCGGGGGCGGGGGCGACGCGGGCGAGGAGCTTCTCGTACGCCGACTCGCGGTCGACGGCGGTGCCGTAGTCGTCGAGCAGCTCCGAGGCCGCCACGATCGCGGCGTGCTGGTCGGCGGGGAGCTGCGCCATGAGCGAGGCCGGCGGGCGCATCCGGGTCCACGCCACCGGGGTGGGGGCCCCGCGCTCGCTCATGATCGTGACGACGGCCTCGCCGATGCCGAGCTGGGTGAGCAGCTCCTCGAGGTCGAAGACGTCGGAGGTCGGGAAGGTGCCGACCGTGGCCTTGAGGGCCTTGGCGTCGTCGGGGGTGAAGGCGCGCAGGGCGTGCTGGACCCGGTTGCCGAGCTGGGCGAGCACGTCGCTGGGGACGTCCTTCGGCGTCTGCGTCACGAAGAAGACGCCGACGCCCTTGGAGCGGATGAGCCGCACCGTGCGGGTGATCGCCTCGAGGAAGGCCTCGCTCGCGTCGTCGAAGAGCAGGTGTGCCTCGTCGAAGAAGAAGACGAGCTTGGGCTTGTCGACGTCACCGACCTCGGGCAGGTCCTGGAAGAGGTCGGCCAGCAGCCACATGAGGAAGGTGGAGAAGAGCTTGGGCCGGTCCTGCAGGCCGGCCAGCCCCATGATCGACAGCACGCCGCGGCCGTCCTCGGCGACGCGCAGCAGGTCGGCGCTGTCGAACTCCGGCTCCCCGAAGAAGGCCTCGCCGCCCTGGGTCTCCAGGGTGATGAGCTCGCGCAGGATGACGCCGGCGGTCGCCGAGGCGAGCCCACCGAGCTCCTTGAGGTCGGCCTCCCCCTCGTCGCTGGTGAGGTGGGTGATGACGGCGCGCAGGTCCTTGAGGTCGAGCAGCGGCAGGCCCGCCTTGTCGGCGAAGTGGAAGACCAGACCGAGGCTGGACTCCTGCGTCTCGTTGAGGCCGAGCACCTTCGACAGCAGCAGCGGGCCGAAGCTGGTGATGGTCGCGCGCACCGGCACGCCCTCCCCCACCCCGCCGAGGGAGAGGAACTCCGCCGGGAAGCCGGTCGGCGTCCAGTCGGTCGCGGTGTCCTTCGCGCGGCTGGTGATGCGGTCCGACGGCTCGCCCGGGGCGGCCATCCCGGAGACGTCGCCCTTGATGTCGGCGAGGAACGCCGGCACGCCCGCGGCCGAGAGCTGCTCGGCGATGAGCTGCAGCGTCTTGGTCTTGCCGGTGCCGGTCGCGCCGGCCACCAGTCCGTGCCGGTTGAGCATCGACAGCGGCACCCGCACCCGCGACTCCGGGTGGGCCTCCCCGTCGAGCACGAGGGCGCCGAGCTCCAGCGCCGGTCCCTCGAAGGCGTAGGCCTTCCCGATCTCCTCCGCAGCGTCCTTGGTCACGCCCGCGAACCTAGCCCGGGACCACCGTCCGCGTCGCGGGGTCCAGGCTCGCGGTCGCGTTGACGCACAGGACAGGGCAGTCGGGGCCCGCGGCGCGGGTGCGGACAGGCGTGACCTCCCCGGCGTACGCCGTGGTCTGTCCCGTCGCACTCCTCGTCGTCACCTCGACCTGCACCGCGCTGTCCTCGGCCTTGCGCGACAGCGGGAGCTGGAGCACCCCGCCGACCACGGTCTCGCTGCAGACGCCGTCGGCGCAGGCCTGCACGGACGCCACCCCCGCAGGGAGGGTGATCTTGAGCAGGGACTCGCAGCCGATGAGCTGACAGGTCGGCCCGCTCGTGCCGCAGCCGACAAGGGCAGCGAGGGCGGCGACCCGGAGCCAGAGCACGCGATCACACTAGGGTCATCGGGGTGAGCGACCTCCTCGTCTGGATCGACTGCGAGATGACCGGCCTCGACACCGGCTCCGACCTGCTCATCGAGGTCGCCGCCCTGGTGACGGACTCCGACCTCAACGTGCTCGGCGACGGCGTCGACGTCGTCATCGGGGCGACCCGTGAGGAGCTCGAGCGGATGCCCGACGTCGTGCGCGACATGCACGCCTCCTCCGGGCTCACCGACGCCGTCCTCGCCTCGACCGTGACGGTCGCCGAGGCCGAGCAGCAGGTGCTCGCCTACATCCGCGAGCACGTCAAGGAGCCCCGCAAGGCGCCGCTGTGCGGCAACTCGATCGCCACCGACCGCGGCTTCCTCACCCGAGACATGAAGGAGCTCGACGAGTTCCTGCACTACCGGATGGTCGACGTCTCGTCGGTGAAGGAGCTGGCCCGGCGGTGGTACCCCCGGGCCTACTTCAACGCGCCCAAGAAGGGCGGCGGGCACCGCGCCCTGGCCGACATCCTCGAGTCGGTCGAGGAGCTGCGCTACTACCGCTCCACCGTCTTCGTGCCGCAGCCCGGACCGACCTCGGAGGAGGCGGCCGCCGCCGCGACCGCGCTCCGGCCGGAAACCGACTGAGGCTCGCGCGCGCGCTCCGCTATGCTTGCCCGCGCTTCATGGTGGGTGTAGCTCAGCTGGTAGAGCACCGGGTTGTGATCCCGGTTGTCGCGGGTTCGAGCCCCGTCACTCACCCCATAAAGGTGCAGGTCAGGGGCATGATCACTGATCTTCACAGTCTGCTGAGCACCCCATTTTCAAGATCATGGGGCAGCCATGGGGCAGAACTCCACAGCACTGGGCAGGGCTAGGCCGTTCTGGACCGTCTTCGACCCCGCTGACAGGTCCTGCCAGCCGAGGTTGTCGCGGTCACCGGACCGGACCTCTGGGGAGGTCCGCGGGGAGGTTCGCGGGGATGCCGATCCGTTGGCTGCCGCCATGGCGGACCTCCGATGAGCTGGGTCGAGTCGCTGCCGTCCGGCCGCTATCGGGCGGCGTACCGCGACGACGACGGCGGCCGACACGCCAAGTCCTTCGACCGCAAGGCCGACGCCAAGGCCTGGCTCGCCGCTGCCGAGACCGACCGGGCTCGCGGGCAGTGGGTTGACCCGCGCGGCGGCGCGATGCCGTTCGGCCAGTGGGCCGACCAGTGGTTGGCCGCGCGACTGGTTCGCCCGACGACGCTGGCGGGTGACCGCGGGCGGTTGCGCAACCACCTGCAGCCGGCCTTCGGCGACGTGCCGCTCAAGGACCTGTCGCCACTGCGGGTCCGGGCCTTCATCGCCGAGCTGGCCGGCACCCGCTCCCCCGCGACCGTCCGGCACATCCACGCGCTGCTCTCCTCGATCCTCGGCGAGGCCGTAGAGGAGGGGCTGCTGCTGTCCAACCCGTGTCGGCGTACCAAGCTGCCACCACCACCGCGGTACGAGGGGGTGTTCCTGTCCTCCGAGCAGCTGGACCGGCTGGTGGACGCGGTCGACCCGGCCTACCGATGTCTAGTGCTGACCGCGGCCGGCACCGGCATGCGCTGGGGCGAGCTCGCTGGTCTCGGCCGGGAGCACCTGGATCTCCTGCGTCGACGGCTCCGGATCGAGCGGACGCTGGTGGACCTCGACGGTCATGTGTCCTTCGGTGAGCCCAAGACCCGCGGGTCGCGCCGGACGGTGTCGTTGCCGGCGCCGGTCGTCGAGGCGCTGGCCGCGCATCTGCGTGGGCACACCAGCGAGCTGGTCTTCACCTCGCCCGAGGGCACGCCGCTGCGACGCCGCAACTTCTGGTATCGGGTTTGGCTGCCGGCGGTGCGCGCCGCCGGGTTCGACCCCGCCCCGCGGTTCCACGACCTGCGGCACACCCACGTGGCCCTGCTCATCGCCTCCGGCGTGCCCATCAAGGCGATCCAGGACCGGCTGGGTCACGCCTCGATCGTGATGACGATGGACCGCTACGGGCACCTGCTCGACGACGTCGACGAGCAGGTCATCGCGGCCCTCGACAGCCGGCTGCCGGGTCGGGGCACCGGCAGCTGACGTGGGCCATCGTCAGCGGCAGCGCAAGCGGGTCCGACCGCGACCCGCTCCGCCGCTGGCTGTGGCGCAGACGTCGGGCGCGCTCGCTGCCGCCGCACTGAGCCCCGCGCGACCCACGGCTCCCCCGCCGTCGGGATCGGCGCTCGAGGAACTGGCTTGGCTGGTGGCCGAGCAACGCCGACTCAGCGACCGCCAGCGGCAGGTCGTTGCCGCCCTGGTCGCCGATGGCACTGCCTGGCCGGCCATCGCGGCCACCCTCGACGTCAGTCGGCAGGCCGCGCGCCAGCGGTACCTGCGCACCCACGAGCCGCATGCGAAGCCGAGCTGACAACGCGCGTTGTCAGCGCTGCGGACCGTAGGTACAAGTGTGTCGGGAATGATGATCTTGGTTTTGGGGGGTGTGGTGGGGAGGCGGTGGCGGAGGCGGAGCGGGTCGGTGGCGAGGACGAGCGGCAGGCGGTCAGGGCGAGCAGCGAGGGGAGCGGCCGGGCGTGCGGCGGGGAGAGCGGCCGGACGAGGTAGGTCGGCGGCCGTGAAAGGAGCGGATGAGCAGTTGCGGACGGGCGGTCCTCGGGCTGCGTCAGGGCTGCGCGTCGGCCCGCGAGCCAGCGGGCCGTCTCGGTGAGCTCGGCGGGCAGGTCGACCGGCCACCCGATCGGCTGCCCGACAGAGCAGGCCAGGCGCTGCGTGCTCCACGGGCCGCACTTGGTGCGCGTGACGATGACATGTGTCAGTCGATCCGCCGGCCGCCAGCTGCCTGCAGCTGATCGAGTACGGCGCGGTCGCGAACTGCCATGGCGGCGCCGATGCCGCCGTACTGCCCGAGCAGCCGTGGCGCCACCGAGGGCGCGGTCGAGCTCGCGAGCTCGTGATGCACGACTGTTCGTCACGGTCACCCCCCATGCCGCATGCGTGGAACCCGCCTCCGACGGCGCCGGCCGCGGGATCCCCGCTCAACCGAGCAGAACCGGTCTTCTGGCTCAAAGGTGGAGCGGCCGGATGGGGGCGAAGACCAGCGAGGGGTCGGCGAGCCACTGGTCGCGCGGCAGCACGTCGACGTAGAGCTCGATCTCGTGGCCGTCGGGGTCGGCGATGTACAGCGAGTGCGTGACGGTGTGGTCGCTGGCGCCGAGGACGGGGACGCCGTGCCGGTCGAGGTGGCGGACCACCTCGCGCAACTCCTCGTCGCTCTCGCCCACCTTGAGGCCGAAGTGGTACATCCCGACGCGTCGGCCGGGCGGCATGGGCGCGGCGGAGGGCCCGACCTCGATGAGCAGCAGCTCGTGGTGGGTCCGACCCGAGCTGAAGGCGGCGGCGGGAACGGAGAGCGGCACATCCCCGCGCACCTCGTCCCAGCCGAGCACCTCTCGGTAGAAGTGCCGGGACCGGTCGAGGTCGCGGACGTAGAGGACCAGGTGACCGAGTTCCTGGACGCGCATGGCTGTGACTCCTTCTCAATGATCCTTGTGACGCGGGGGTGGGGCGGATGCCCGGTTGCGGATGCTCAGCCGGTCTCCGGGGACGCGGCCCCGCGCGCATGGTCGTAGGAGGCCGTGACCAGGTGGGCGACGACGTCGGCTTCGTCGTCGTCGCGCGGGGCGTAGATCATCACGCTGCCCGGGGGGATCAGTCCGCGTGCAGCGATCGGATGCTGTTCCGCCCAACCGGCTTCGATGGCCTGGCGGGCGACCTCCGGCGGGAGGGCCACGTGCAGGGAGTGGTCAGGAGCGGGGTGCAGGTGCGCGAACTCCGTGCCGATCATGAACGCCTCCGGCGGCCCGAGCGCCTGGTCCGGGGGCAGGGTGAGGGCTCGGGCGCCGGGGACGGAGATCAGGCTGCCGGCCCAGACGACGCCGGGCAGGTCGGTGAGCAAGGCCTCGAGCCGCCGGCGCGGTCTGTCGTCGAGCGGTTGCTGCTCCAGCTGCATGTGCGGGTTGGTCGGCGTGGTCCTTGGCCGCAGGCCGCTGCGCTGCGGGAGGGAGGCGCTGCCCGGGGTCATGACAGCTCGAACAGCGGTCCGAACACGACCAGGCCGAGGTCGTCGCCGAGTTGGGCGAACAGCCCGAACATCACCAGCGCGGCTCCGGCCAGCGCCAGGTCCTTGAGGAACTGGGTCTGCTCGTTCATCCGGGCCGCGGCGTCGGTCTCGGCCCAGAATCCGTGCATGAGGAACGCGGTGGGCAGCAGGAACGCCGCCAGCAGCAACGCACCGAGATCCGGCCACACCCCGACGGCGACCATGAGCGCGCCGACCACGATCTGCACGCCGCTGGCGAGCACGGCGATCCCAGCGGCGGGGACCTTCTTGCTCGCCGCGTACCCGGTCATCATCTGGCGCTGGGTGATGTGCGCGACCCCCGAACCGAGGAACAGCACGGCGAACAGGATCCGACCGACGAGCACGACGACGTCCATACTTCCTCCAGACCCACGGCGGACTTACTATTTGTAAGTCTAGCTATTATCAGTCGTGGGAGGTGAGGTCAAGCATGAGCCGGTCAGGGGTGCGAGGGCGTGGCGAGCCCGCCGAACCTGCCGCCCTCGACGCGGACCTCGGGTCGGGCTACTGCGTGGTCTTCCATCGGGCGATCGAGCTGATCGGTCGGCGGTGGAACGGCGTCATCGTCCGGGCGCTGCTCGGGGGCGGGCAGCGTTTCAGCGACGTGCGCGCGGCGGTTCCCGGGTTGTCCGACCGGCTGCTCGCCGAGCGACTGCGAGAACTGGAGCGCGAGGGGGTCGTGACGCGGGCCTGCCCCTCCTCCGCCCGGGGCGCCCGCTACAGCCTGACGGCCAAGGGCGAGGCCCTCGCCCCCGTCGTGGATGCGGTGTCGTCGTGGGCGGCCATCTGGGTGGAGGCGGGTGAAGCAGCATCCGGCGATGGCCGGGACTGCGGTGAGCCGCGTCAGGGAACGATGCGCGAGCCGTGAGAATGTGCTTGAGATGGCGTTATCGGCCCGACGCCACCAGGAACTGGGGTGATGAGCCGAACGTGGGAGGCCGCCGTGAACTCGACGTCGCCGACATTGCCGCGTTGTAACCGGCGTCCACCACCACCGCATCTGGCTTCAACCATCCGCCTCGGATGAGCTCCGGGCGTCCGGCTGCAGCCACCACGATGTCAGCCTGCCTAATCAGCTCGGCAAGGTTTCGTGTGCGTGAGTGGCAGTAGGTCACCGTGACGTTACGGTTGAGCAGGGGCATCCCCACCGGCTTACCGAGGATGGGGCTGCGACCGACCACAACGGCATGCGCGCCGTCAAGCTCCACTTCGTAATGATCAAGCAGGCGCAGCACACCGGCCGGCGTACATGAGGCGAAGCCGCCAAGGCCCAAAGACATCTGTGCGAACGAGGTCATGGTCACGCCGTCAACGTCTTTGCGTGGGGCGATTGTCTCGTGCCGGGTTTGATGGAGACCATCAAGCCACGGAGGATGACGGATGGCGGCACCACGGAAGTACCCGGATGAGCTTCGGGAGAGAGCGATCCGGCTGACGCTGGACGCGCGCAAGGATCCGGCCTCGCGGCCGG